>JBBQSU010000020.1:0-33427 GCA_038234815.1 Tepidisphaerales bacterium
TTCCGGGATATTTCAGCGGGCCGAACATCACCCGCGCGGTCATGTGGAGCATGTAGATGGCGCCGAGGATGACCCCCAGCGCCGCCATCACGCCATAGCCCATGCCCAGGTGATTGCTGGTGAAGGCGCCCAGCACGGTCAAAAACTCACTGGCAAAGCCGTTCAGTCCCGGCAGGCCGATGCTGCTCATTACGAAGAAGACGAAAAAAAATCCCAGCCGCGGCATCTGCCGTGCCAAGCCGGAGAGGGCGTTGATGTCGCGGGTGTGGAACCGGTCGTAGATCATGCCGATGCAGAGGAACATGGCGCCGGTGCTGAGGCCATGATTGAGCATGTACAGCACGGACCCCTGCATACCGATGTCGTTGAGTGCAAACAGGCCCAGCACGCAGAAGCCCAGGTGCGCGACCGAGCTATAGGCGACGAGCTTTTTGATGTCCTGCTGCACCCAGGCGACCAATCCGCCGTAGAGGATGCCGATCACGCAGAGCGCGCCCAGAAAACGCACGATCTCAGGAAATTCAATCCCCGACGTCGAGATCAACCCGATGGGCAGCGCGACCGCGAACAGGCCATAAGTGCCCAGTTTCAGCAGCACGCCGGCCAGGATGACTGACCCCGCGGTGGGCGCCTCGGTGTGGGCAAGCGGAAGCCAGGTATGCACCGGAAAGAGGGGCACTTTGACAGCAAACCCCGCCAGCAGTCCCAGGAAAATCCAGCGCCGCTCGGCATGGCTGAGCAATCCACTCTGGGCGTAATGAATCAGCGTGGAAAGATCGAATGAGCCGGCGCGGAGGCCGATGAACACCAGCGCCACCAGCGTGAATACGCCACCGGTGAAAGTGAAGAGGAAGAACTTGGCTGCGGCCAGACGGCGCTCCGGTCCGCCCCATATACCGATGATGAAGAACATCGGAATCAGGGTCAGTTCGAAGAAGACATAAAAGACCAGTGCGTCGCGGGCGACGAATACGCCGAGCATGGTGACGGTGAGGGCCAGCATCCAGGCGTAATATTCTCGCGGGCGATCGGTAATGCTTTTGAAACTGGAAAGAATCGCCAGCGGCATTAGCCCGACGGTGAGCAGCACAAGCCAGAGGCCGATGGCATCGACGCCCAGATGAAAGCGGATGCCGAGATTGATGAGCGTCAGCGCGCTGGCGTCCGACGGCAGCAATTCCAATTGCACGCGCCCCGGGTCCGACCAGTCAAACGACAGGGCGATTATCACGCCGATGGCCAGCGTGATGAAGCTGACCAGCAGCGCCCAGGTCCTGGCCACCGACGGCTTGACGAACGCGCCCAGCACCGCGCCGGCCAGGGGGACGATCAATAGCAGGGGAAGCAGCAAATTCATGATCCTAATTTCTCACTCGTCATGAGCCTTAATCGTTCGCCGAAGTCGCTCAATCGGCCCGACGAAAAAACAGGCCTGTTACAACAGCACCACGATCAAAATCGCCGCCACGCCAAACAGCATTGCCGCGGCATAGCCTTGAAGGTATCCGCGCTGCACGGTCTTCTTCAGCGTAAAACCACCGACCTGTGGGACAAATCCCAGCAGCCACACAACGCCGTCGATCAGGTATTGATCGATCGCAAAAAATGCCTGACCCACGTCCCGCAGGGGTTCGACTATGCCGTTGTGGTAGATTTCGTCGATCCAGTATTTGTTTTCCAGCACCGCGACCAGAATCGGGGCACTGGCGGCCAGGCGCTCAGCGCGGGCGCGATCCTTCAGGTGAACCTGGTAGGCCAGAAAGATGCCCGCGACCGCGATGAATCCGCTGACGATCATCATCGTCAGGTGCAGGGAGTGCTCCTCCTCGGCCGCGGTCGCGTTGTTCTTTGCCCAGTCCTCGGCGATTTCCACCTGACCCATGGCCATGGCGATGCCCGTGTCGCCGTAGTGATGCGCGGCGCCCTCATAAGCCAACTGCAAGGACGGGCTGCGGCCCAGAAACTCCCCGAGATTCTCTTTAGGGAAATTGAGATACCCGGCCAGCAACGCGCCCACCGCCAGCACGATCAGCGGGACCATCATCAGCGCCGGCTCGTGATTGTGATGGGCATGATCGCCGGCGTGATCGCTTTGGCCGTGAGCGGCATCGGCATGACCCTGCGCGTCGGCAGGGCCGTGGCCGTGGTCGGTCTCGGGCGCCGGCGGCAGCACTTCAGGCCCTTCAAACACCCGGAAATACAGCCGGAATGTGTAGTACGCGGTCAAAAACGCCGTGAAGAGCATCACCAAGCCCAGGAATTTACTGTGAATCCAGGCGCTGGCGACGATCTCATCTTTACTGAAGAAACCGGCCAGGAGCGGGAAGCCCGACAGCGCCAGGCAGCCGATCAGCATCAGCACGCGCGTCAGCGGCAGCTTGCGCTTCAGCCCGCTGAATTTCCGCATGTCCAGTTCGCCCAGCATGGCGTGCATTACCACCCCGCTGCCAAGAAACAGCAGGGCCTTAAAGAACGCATGGGTGATGAGGTGAAACACCGCAGGGACACTGGCCAGCGTGCCCACCCCGACGAACATGAAACCGAGTTGGCTGACGGTGGAATAGGCGAAAACTTTTTTCAGGTCGAACTGCCGAAGCGCGATCGAAGCGGCCAGCAGCGCGGTGAACGCGCCGACCACCGTCACTGTCACCATCGCCGGCTGATTGGTGACGAACAAGACTCCACAACGGGCGATCAGGTAAACGCCGGCGGTCACCATCGTCGCGGCATGGATCAACGCGCTAACCGGTGTGGGGCCTTCCATGGCATCGGGTAGCCAGACGTATAGCGGAAACTGCGCCGACTTGCCGAACGCGCCAATCATCAGGCAAAACGGGATCCACTGCATCGCCAGTTGCTGGGTCGCGCTGAGATTGCTTTGAGCGGCCATTTCCAGCAGGCCCGTACCCGTGCCTACCCCTTGCCCGAAATAACTCACGGTCCCGAAGGCCCAGTAAGCCAGCATGATGCCGATGGCAAAACCAAAATCGCCCACGCGATTGACCAGAAACGCCTTCTTGGCCGCCTCGCGGGCGCTGGGCTTGTCGTAGTAATAACCGATCAACAGATACGAGCAGAGACCCACGCCTTCCCAGCCCAGATACAACATGATGAGGTTTTCGCCCATCACCAGGCAGGTCATAGCGAAGATGAAAAGCCCGAGATAGGCGAAGAACCGGAAATACCCGGCTTCCCCCTTCATATACCCTGCGGAAAAAATGGTAATTAAAAACCCGATCCCGCAGACTACGCAAAGCATGGTCGCGGTCAGGGAATCGAAAAAGAAACCCGCCTGTGCCTTGAAATCGCCGGCGCTGATCCAGGTGAAATAGTTCCAGACGATCGACAGGCCTGCGGCATGTTCGCCGGCTTCGGCGCCCGAGTGGCTCAGAGCCAGCATGTCAATCAACAGCTTGATGCTGAGCGCTGCCGAAGCGCCCACGCCAAGCCAGATCGGCCAATGGGATCGGCCCTTCAGCCATTTGGCCCCGAGAAAGCCCGATATCATCGCGGCCAGGAGTGGCAGCAGCGGAATCAGGAAAGAGTATTTTACGCTCAAAAGCTCTTGCATAATGGGTGTGATTTCTATTGGCTTAAATTAACCCTTCAGTTCCCGCCAGGCGTCGGCATCCAGCGTACCCTTCTGACGGAAAAGCAGCACGACCAAACCCAACGCCAGCGACGCCTCGGCGGCCGCGATCACCAGAATGAAGATGACAAACGCCTGTCCGGCGAGATTTCCCCAGAAATGCCCGAACGCCACCATATTGATGGCTACGCCCTGAAACATCAGTTCCGTGCAAAGGAACATGACGATGAGGTTTCTGCGGGTCATAAAGCCGATCAGTCCGATGCCGAACATGATCGCGCCCACGGCCAGATAGTGCTGCAATTCAAGCATAAGCGTCCGTTCGTCCACGGTTGGCCCGGGAAGGGCATTTTACGTCTCTGGAAAAGCCTTTTGCCGGGGATTGGTCGTCCCGACCACGGGAATCGAATGCGGGTTGTCATCCACAGGCGTCGCCGGCGAAACCACGACTTCCGGGCTACCCAGTGTATTGCCTGCGACATAAACGCGCCTGCGGGCGATCACGATCGCGCCCACCATGGCGATGGTCAAAATCAGCCCGGAAAGCTCCAAATTCACCAGTTGATTGCGGAACAGGTAGCGGCCGAGTTGCTCGACGGTTCCCTTGGGAACCGCGGGGCTGTGGATAATCGGTTCGGCCTTTTCAAAAATCGCAAACAGCAGCATCCCCATCATGGAATACCCGACGGCGGCGGCAATGACCGGCTCGCGGCTGACGGCGTCGTGTTCGGCCAGACCGCCCAGCGCACCCGCGCCGTGCGATCCGCTATCACTGGCCAGCATGATGACGAAAACATACGTCACCAGGATCGCCCCGGCATAAATCAACACCAGCGCCGCAGCCATAAACTCGGCCCAAAGCAGCACAAACAGCCCGGCAGTGGCAAAAACCGTTAGTATGAAGTAGAGCGCCGAATAGACCGGCTTGGGATGCGTCACCACCCGCGAAGCGCCCACAAGTGCGATGGTGCTGAAGGCCCAGAAATAGACGCCCATGCCTTCAACCTGCGCCGATGCCCGGACCAGAAAAGCCACGAAAATCAGCCCCGCGGCCAGAAGCACTACCCCGCCGATCTTGCGCAACGAGGCTTCCTTGCGCGACGGGAGCAAAAAGACCGTCCCGATACCGGCCACGAGGCAGAGGATAAGAATAAGCACGGGCGGGATCACGCCGGCGCCGAGGATCGATGGTGTCAGTGTCACGTGTAGGGCCTTGGATTAAACAGCGAAAGTCTAAGAAGGCCCATTCCACTTGGCAAGGCGAGCGATGCCGGGGCGTGGCAATATTTTGTGACTGTGGCGGATTCAGTGGCACAGCCCCCGACTTGTGGCCGGACTCGGGCCAGCGGCCCAAGCCGCCGATGCACGATCAGGCCGAACGGACGCTCCCCACTAAAAGCGGCCAACTCCGTGACGCATTTCACGCTCTCGCTGGCATCCGACCCTGGCAATAACCAAGGAAATCATTGACAGGCGACGGAAGGTTCGGCAGAATTTTACGGTTATGCGGAGTCATCTCTTTTTCGAAGGAAAGGAAGACATGATGAACAGTCGTATTTCTATCTCCGGTCTCAGCCGGAAGATCGGTGTCGTTGTAGCCAGCTTGTTGCTTGGTTCAACGGCAATGGCAGCCCAGCAGGACGCGAGCCTCAACCAGTTGTTCCGGATGGACGTGCCGTCCAAATCAGCACAGGGTGAGGGTTATATCGGCGGGCAAGTTACGTACTTTAGCCTCAAGTCAGCGGATCTCCTTGATATCCGCGGCTATGCACAATACGGGGTGATGCCGGATATCACGTTGTCTCTGACCGTGCCCTGGCGCAAGGTCGACATTGACGGCAGTGGCAGTGAATCAGAACTGGTCGACATCCGTATCGGCGGGCAATACAACCTGCGCCAGATGATCGATCCGAAAATCGCCATGGTGGCGGCGCAGGTGGTGATCGCGCTTCCGATCGCTGACGATAAGAAAGGACTGGACAAAGGCGAATTCCAGCTCGAACCATCGATCGTCGCTTATAAGAGCTTCGGCGAAATGGGCGGCGGGGTTCTGGCCGGGTATGCCCAGGTTGGGTTTAACCTCTCCAGTGGCGCGCACCACCTGATTCTGGCCGCTGCCCCCACCTACACGGTCTATAACGACTGGACGCTGGTCAGCGAGTTCTACCTGGCTTGCGGGCGCATCACCAAGGCTGGCAGCGCTTCGGATCTGGAATGGATCCCGGGCGTGATCTACCGCGGGCTGAAGGGCTTTGAACTCGGCCTCGGTATCCCCGTCGGCGTCACGTCCGACGCTCCCGACTGGGGCATCATCGGCAAGGTCACCTGGGCCTGGTAACCGACCGGCAACCGTGCCAAGCTGCAAGTACTCAGCCCCCGGAAGGATCGCCTTCCGGGGGCTTTGCGTTGGCTGGCTGTTGGATCGGCCCGGAAGTTCGGTGGCCGGCTGGGGCTAGACGCCTCGTCCGCCGATGGTTACGGGCACGGGCTGGGCGCTGGGCTTGAAGGTAGGTTCGACGGCCAATTGCAACGGGCGGCGCTTGCCCGCCGGAGGAAGGCCATCGACGTCGATGATCCGCTGAATCGCCATGATCCCCTCGATGAGGGTTTCGGGCCGCGGGGGACAGCCGGGCACGTAGACATCCACCGGCATGAACTGGTCAATCCCCTGGATGGTGGCGTAGGCATCAAAGACCCCGCCGGTGCTGGCGCAGGCACCCATGCTGATGACCCACTTCGGCTCGGTCATTTGCTGATAAATGTGCTGCAAAACCGGCATCATCTTAATAGTCACGCGGCCGGCGACGATCATCAGATCGCTTTGGCGCGGACTGAAACGCATGGCCTCGGCCCCAAACCGCGCCAGGTCATAGCGGGACGACGCGGTTGCCATTAGCTCAATCCCACAGCAAGCGGTGGCAAAGGGCATTGGCCAAAGCGAGCTACGGCGTGCCCAATTCACCACCTTCTTCAGGTTCGTTGTCAGCACGTTGTCGGGCAATAATTGGATGTCGATCATTCAATTCCTTGAAAATTGGCCCGTTCCGGGGCATTGTCCTGTCACGTTGGCGGCGCGACAAGGGCAAAATTATAGTCCGGGCAAAGCCGGATGGGAAGAATCGTAAGCCCACTGAAGCGGAAATGGGCCGAATGGAGTTGCCCCACGAAAAGCGGCGACACCCTCTGCCATTCCCGCCGACCTTCCCCGCGGCGGTTTGGGTAGGGGCGGGAAAAAGTGGTGCGCTTTTGGGCGCCAAAAAGCGCACCAAGATTTGACCCCTTCCGAAAAAAATAATATTTTTTACAAACCTTTTATTCGCAGATGGTTAGGTGTATTTTGGAGCACTCCAAGTTGCGCGAAAAAGCGCCCATTTGCGCACCTTTAGCCCTTAAAAGCCCTTAAGGGTAGAGGAGTATTCGTATGTCCAACGACCAGTTCATTCTCATGGGCATCTATGCAGGGGTGCCGGCTTGTGGGTTACATTCACCGCGCGTCCTCAAGTTCGGACGCGGGGAATCGTCCGGAGAAGTCGGACCTGCAACCTCGACTGCCCGTCAAGGCGCGTGCGTTCACCCCGCAGGGCTTTCCTTCCTTGACGGCATCGGACGATCGCGACAAACCGGACCCTCTCAGACCCCGCCGGACCCGGAAAGAACTTCGCCAGAACAGCCTTGGGACCCCAAAGGGACCTCTTTGGGACCCCCTTTGGACCCCATTTTCTCCTTCAAACGGGCACAAAACATGCAAATTTGCCTGATTTTTGACGAAATCTGCTTCGCGGCACCCGAGTGTGGACAAAAAGGAGCGTTGCTCGGGAGACAGGGTTTTGGCGGCGAGGGGCAACGCCAAATTGCGGTGCGGCGTTTCCCACTTCGCCACGCTCGACTAAGGAAGGACCGGCGCTCGGGGCTTTGTCGATGGTCCCCGCGACAGCTCTCCCCCCGGCGCGTCGCGACCGAGAGTGCGGGGTCGCCCCAGTTACGCATTGCACCCCGTTCACACCGTGCACGTCGCTTGGCTGAAGTTAGGATGGTTCAGATGCAAAAGTATCCTTTGGAATGGACTTATGAAGCGTGGAAAGACCTACGCACCATAGACTTAATCCAGCATGTCACAGGCTTGATCCGTGCCGTGCCTCCCCATCTCACCCCCGGAACACGGCCGTTCGAGATGGTTCTGGAGATGCAGGTGGCGGAGGATTCCTCGCCGCTGGTGGGGCAGTTTCCGCTACGGATCGGTTCCAAGGCCGGTGATCGTAATGCCGTGCTGTTTCTGCTTCCGTCGTTGATCGAACTGGAACTGGCGGTGCAGCCCCGGCCGAAGCTGGCACCCCTGGCCCGGCAGATGATCGAGCGGGCGATACGGGCCGTTGAAGCCCGATGGGACGAGGAAGTTTTTGAGCCGCATCGAGATTTCAAGTTGTATACGAACGTGTTCCTGCTCTATGTCGGGGCGCTGCTGATGCTGGGCCGGCACCGTGACGACGCCCGGCTGCTACGCAAGGGGTTGGCGCAGTGGAAGCGCTGGTATTTTCACTTTGCGTACCACGGATTGGACGAGTTCGCATCGCCGACTTATCACCAGGTCGATGTCGAGGCGCTACGGACGATCCGCGTACATGCGCCAGACGAATCGGCACAGAATCAGGCCACCCGGGCTATCGAGTTCATCGCCGCTTTCGAGCACGCGATCACGCACCCTCGGCTGGGGTTGTTCGTGTGCGGCAGTGCCCGACACTATCGAGATTTTGCCGGCACGGTCGACACGCCCGATCTGACGCATTGGAAAGGCGAACACGCCCGCGACGTGCCCGACGCCGTCCGGTCGGAATTCGAACGGCGGTCATTCCCATTTCGAGCAAGCGGGCGCGCGGGCACACGGCCGTTTATGTTTTCGACCTGGCAAAGCGACCGCTCGGCGATGGGATCAATGACCGGCGGAAATTACTTATGGCAGCAGATTCACTGGATGGCGGCAGTCGGCGACAGCCCGGCCGAACGCGCGGTTGCCTGGATGCCCGGAACTTTCACACCAACTAGCGGGCATGTCTGCCAGCGCGACAACACGGCGCTGTGCGTCTTTCACCGACTGCCACATTCCTTCCATCGAACGCAGGCGCCTCTGGCCGATGCACAAGTGCGCGCAACGCTTGAAGAGGTCGGTATCGGTCTGCAGAAGCACTGGACGGCCTTGCGCGATGAACACGGGCGGTATTTGTTCATCGCTCACGGGCACGTGCTGGTGGTTCAGCCCTTCGTTCTTCAAAGCGATCGCATTGAGCCGGCGACTCTATCCATGATCGAACGTAACAACATCGGCCAGGTCATCCACAAGTCGCGCCCGAGCGACTTCAACGAATGGGTGTTCGACACCGAACCGCTTTGGTTGGGCTGCCAGATGACGCTCGTGCCCGAGGGAAGCATCCCTAAGCCCGCAGCGCTCAACTTCAACCGGGAGGGAAGCGTGATGAAGTTTGAAAGCTCGGCGGGACTCGAGGTGACGCTGCTGCTCAGGCCTTGCGGGGAAGTGGTGGAATTATTCAACCCACAGCCGGCACAAGTTCCTCTGCTAAGCGCGCCGGCTGCGATCATCCATGCCGGCGACGTGCTCGTGCGGTAGACCGTCAATGGTGCCGATGAGGTAACGATAATGTGTGACGGACGATGCGATTCCAAAGTGCCAGAGCACCCGACCCGTGGGCGGCTAGAAAGTCAGCACGATTTCCATCCGCAAATAAATCGCCGGATCATTGCTCGGCGAAGCGTAGTAGCCACCCGGGATGAAGTACTCGCCCCACAAGTGACCCGCCAGATGATTGCTGAACTTGTACTTGGCGTAGCTTGTCAGCAGGTGGCCGCGAAAGTGGCCGTCGCCAAAATTCATCCCGCCGTTGCTGGTGTTGGCCAGCGGCGTCTCCATGGCCCAGAGCGCGTTGTACGCACAACTGAGGGTAAGGTTTTTCGTCGGCATGAACTGGTACCCGGGACCGAGTCTGAACAGATTCGTCGTTTCGGCGATCCGTGTCTCAGGGCGATAGGTGTAGATGTACAGTTCGCTCCACTGCGGCCAACGGCCCCACAGGGGATCGAACTGCTGATCGGTGTCGGCTCCTTTGCGCCGCCCGGACAAGGCTTCGCCGGCAAGGAACAGTTGGTTCTTCAGCGGATCATTGAACAGGTACGTCAACCGCCCGACCGCGCCCCAAGCCGACAGCGGCTGCGAATTCTTGTTGCCGAACTGGTAGGCGCCTTCGATACGGCCTTTCCAATGCTCATTGAACGACCGCTCGACGCGCGAGCCTACGGTGTAGATGTCGGCGCTGTTTCCGCTATGCGGTCCTTCCGGCAAGACCGCCTTCTCGTGCTTGTAAATCAAGTAGCCGTCGATGGTCGTGTCTTTCCGCGACTTGTTCGACGCATAGAGCATTGCCGCCCTCTCGTCCTGCTCTATCTGAATATATTCGTCATTGTCGTTCATCGTCGGCAGCCACTTGTCGATGCGCGCATACTGGTCGATGTAGATCAGGTCAAAGGTGGTCTTGATGTCCGGCAATGTTGTGTTGAGACGGGCGGCGTCGAAATAAAGCGTGGTCGATCCATCCAGAGGAGTGCCATCCATGACCAGCCAGCCGTCACCCAACGCGATGTCCTGACGCCCCACCGTCAGCGCCGTGCTATTCTTCGGAGTCTTCAGCTTGAAGTTAAGGACGTCGGCCCTGACGAACGACCAGTCCGTTGGCTTCTTCCCCGGCGGGGTGTTTTCCCACTGTCGCCACTCCCAGTTCAGGCGGGCGTTCAGTTCGAAAAATTCGGCGGGAGAATAACTGCCCCACAGGCGCGTGCGATACCGTCCGAAATCGAATTCATGCCCCGGCGATTTCTCATTGAGGGTGTAGTGGTTGTTAAGGTATTCCTGGCGGATGCGCTCATCGGCCCCCCAACTGAAACCCTTGAAGGGATGCTTCATCTTTTCAATGGTCTGTTCGACCGCCGACTTGGGCTTGGTCTCCGACTCCACATTGGCCGCTGCGGGCTGGGTGGTCGCAATGGGATCAACCGCCAAAGCCGGCATCGTCCCAGCCCAGGCTATTACTGCGACACACACGCTACGCCGAAGGGTTGTCATGATCCGCCTGTGGTTTGGAACTGTCCGAAGAAGTCTCTTTCGGTTGTAACTTGGCAACAGCGACCGACGCGTTGCCATCATTGCCGGGAACAGGGGCCTGTTGATGAATGCGATAGGAGAGGCCATGGAAAACAGCGATGAGATCACCAAGCTCGTCGGTGATGCGAACGTCACACACACCGACCTTGGCGGCGACGATCTCCCGGGCTTCGGCGAAAAGCACGCCGGGCTTGGCGGCTTTAACGTAGGAGATGCTTACGTTGATTCCCACCGTCGGCCGTCCATGAGAATTGCACGCCGCGGCGAATGCGAAATCCCCCAGACCGAAGATCGTTCCGCCATGAACGATGCCCAGGCCGTTGCAGTGTTCGGGCTTGGCGATCATCTTCACACGAGCATGGCCACGGCCGAGTTCGACGACTTCCATTCCCAGCAGTTGGGCGAAGCGGTCTTGTTTGATGAGATGATCGTTGGCGTGCTTCATAGGATTTCGGCGTGCTGTCTGGGTCTGATTCAAGTGGTGCGCGCCTTGCGGAGGTCGAGAACGCGCTTGGCTTTTCCTTGGGATCGCTCGATGGACTGGGGCTGGGCCAGTTCAACGTTCATGTGGACGCCAGTGACGGAGAAGATCGCGCCGGCGATCCGTTCGCGGAATTGCTGCATGACGCGCATTTCGTCGGAGAAATCCTGCGGGCGCATCTCGACGCGAACGACCACTTCGTCAAGGGCGCCCGGGCGATCCACTTCGATGAGATAGTGCGGGGCTGTCCCCTCGACACGCAGGAGGGCTTCTTCGATTTGCGATGGAAACACGTTCACCCCGCGGATGATGAGCATGTCGTCGGTGCGACCGATCACGCGGCCCATGCGAACACCCGTGCGGCCACAGGGACACGGCGCGCGGTTCAATGTGGCAATGTCACGGGTGCGATAGCGAATCACCGGCATCGCTTGCTTGGTAAGGGTTGTAAAGACCAGTTCGCCGGGCTGGTTCTCCTCGACGGGTTCGAGCGTGTCAGGATCAAGACACTCGACCAGGAAGTGATCTTCCTGAATGTGCATGCCCGTGCGGGCCGCGCATTCACCAGAAACGCCGGGACCGATGACCTCGCTCAGGCCGTAGTTGTTGAAGGCCTTCATGTTGAACTCGCGTTCGATCGCGACGCGCATTTCTTCGGTCCAAGGCTCGCCGCCGAAGTGCCCGAATCGCAGGCCAAGTTTGTCGGGCGAAACGCCCTGTTGGCGGGCCACTTCGGCGATGTGCAGGGCGTAGCTGGGCGTGCAGATCAGGGCATCGGCCTTCAGGTCCTGGATCAGCATGATCTGCCGCGGGGTATTTCCTCCGGCCGCCGGGACGATGGCAGCCCCGACGCGCTCAACCCCGTAGTGCAGGCCAAATCCGCCAGTGAACAGGCCATAGCCGAAGGCAATATGGACGAAGTGTTCCGCCCTCAGCCCGCCGGCGACAAGGAAGCGGGCACAGAGATTCGACCACGTGGTCAGGTCCTCACGCGTGTAGGCCACGAAGGTGGGTTTGCCGGTGGTGCCGGACGAACCATGGACCCGGGCGATCTGTTCCCGCGGCACCGCGGAGAAGCCGAGCGGGTAATGCTGGCGGAGATCATCCTTGTTGGTGATCGGCAGGCGCCGGAGATCGGCCAGCGAGTTAATGCTGTCGGGCGTGACACCGCCCTTCTTGAAAGCATCACGATAGAACGGAACATGGGCAACCCGGGCGACAACTTCGCGGAGCCGACGGACCTGCAAGACTTCCAGTTCTGCCCGCGGCAGGCATTCCGCCTGTTCCCAAATACGATTTTCAGTGACGAAGGACATGTTGGGCCGTTGATTGAAGGATTATTCGGAACACGCAGCGCAGGCAGAGCCGCCGGTTTCGCACGCCTGCGTTTCGGCATCTCGCTTTTCGTATTCTCGGATTTTCGCCGCGGCCAGGAGGCAGGGCTTTCGGGATATAATCACGGCCAGGTCATTGCTTGCCAGGCGCTGCCGCAGCAGTTGCTCGAATCCCTCGGGATCGGCGCGCACGTCCAGTATGTCAACATGCTTGATGCCCAGGGCCTTGGCAATGTCCTCGATACGGAGCTTGTTGGTGGGATCGTGCATCAGCTTGCGGCCCGTCCCGGGGTGTTCCTGCTGACCCGTCATAGCGGTCGTGCCATTATCCAAGATAAGCAGCACGTGACCGGTGGGTGGCGGATTGTAAATCATCTCGATCAAACCGGAGATGCCGCTATGCACAAACGTGGAATCGCCGATGACGCTGACGACCCGGCGCGCCTGATCTTCAGGAAGCACGTGCCGGAGTCCAAGCCCCACGCCCAGGCTGGCGCCCATGCAAACGCACGCGTCCATCGCCTGGTAGGGCGGAAGCACGCCAAGCGTGTAGCAGCCGATATCGCCGGCCACGATGCAATCCAGTTTCTTCAGCGTGGCATAGACCTGGTGATACGGACAACCGACGCAAAGTTCCGGCGGCTTGCCCGCCGGCAGAACTCTTTCGGGCGCCGTGTCGCGAGCGAGTATCTGGCGAATGCGTTCGACATTGAATTCGCCGAAACGAAAACGTTCGGGCTTTCCTTCAACGGCAACGCCCTCGGCGCGGAGGGCATCGAACAGGTATGGGTCGCCTTCCTCAATGACGACGCAGCGCTCGACGCTGCTGGCAAACTCTTTCAACAACTTAAATGGCAACGGGTAGGTCAGTCCGATTTTCAGATGGCTGGCTTCCGGCGCCGCTTCGCGGGCCAGGAGGGACGCCACACCGCTGCTGATGATGCCCAACTTGGTGCTGCCACCAGTTCGGTAATTCAGCGGCGACGTCTCGTTCCATTCCTGAATCGCCGCGAGCTTCTCTCGGAGGCGCTTGTGGGCAGGCCGGGCATAGCCGGGAATCATTACACGCCCCTTAATGTCCCGCTGAAACGACGCCACGAGCGGCGGCGTCGGGCTGCTGCGATTCACAATGGATTTGGAATGGCAGGCCCGGGTCGTCATTCGGAACAGGAACGGCATCTGCCAGCGATGCGAAAGCTGCATCGCCTGGCGCATCAAATCGTACGCTTCCTGCGAATCGGCAGGTTCGAACATCGGTACGCCCGCGGCCACGGCGTAGCGGCGGTTATCCTGTTCATTCTGGCTCGATGCCATGCCCGGGTCGTCGGCCGAGATCAGCACGAGCGCGCCCGACACGCCGGTGTAGGCGACGGTGAAAAGCGGGTCGGCTGCGACGTTCACTCCCACGTGTTTCATCGTGACAAGTGCCGAAGCGCCGGCGAAGGCAGCACCGATGCCGACTTCCAGTGCGACCTTTTCATTCGGCGCCCACTGCGCCCGACCGCCCAGCGCAGCCAGCGCCTCGAGGATTTCGGTCGAGGGGGTTCCGGGATAGCCCGTGGCCAGGCCAACACCGGCGTCCAGCGCGGCAAGCGCCACGGCCTCATCCCCGCTCAGCAATGCCCGATCCTTGATGTTCACGACTCGCTCCTGAAAAAAAACGACCGACGCCGATCAGACTGCGATCCCCGCTGGTTCCCGTTTCTCCGCCGGCACGCGCGGCGGATGAGTCACCAATGCCAGCACCATCGCCACCAGCAACATGCCCGCCACGACGACGTAGGCATTGCTATAAGAGCCGAAGAGGTCCTTCACCCGGCCGCCCAAAAGCGAACCCGTGCAGCCGGCCACGCCGAAGGCCGTGAACAGACAGCCGTAATTAACTCCGAGGTTCTTCAGGCCGTAGTAATCGGCCATCGCCGCGGGCATCAGAGTGAAGATAGTGCCGTAGCACAAGCCGGTGAAAGCCGTACCGGCGATGAGCGTTGCCTGCGTGGTATACCGCGCGAAGAAGAACATATTGATCGCTTGAAGGAGGAAGGCCAGCACCATCGTCTGCGTGCGGCCGATGCGATCGGAAACCGCGCCGCCAACAATCCTCCCTGCGGTGTTAAATGCGGCCATCACCATCACCAGGATGAATCCGGCGTTCCAGCCCACTGGTTTGGAATCGACTTGCACCATCACCTGCGTCGCCGTGATGTTGGCGAGGTTTCCCAGGATCATCAGTCCCGGCGCGGCCGCCAGCACGAACATCGTCCAGAGCAGGTAGAACTGAGGCGTGCGCAGCATGTCGGTCCAGTTCAGATCCGGACCGGTGGAAATCCTGCCGGTCCGCGTCGATGCCGCCACCGCAGGCACAACGTATCCCATGGGCGGGTTACTTAGCAGAAGCGCCAACAGACAAACCCCCACGATCGTTCCGCAGCCCAGGTAGAGAAAAACTTGGGGAATGGTAAAGCCGTGCGAAAGGAGTGAATTTGTCAGCGGGGCCATGTAAACGGCCGATAGCCCCACGCCCGCGACGACCAGCCCGGTGATCATCCCCTTGCGTGAGGGCGGAAACCATTTGACGCAAGGAGGCGTGGTGGCCGAGTAACCCAGGCCGATGCCACACCCTCCGATGACGCCGAACGTCAGCGCCATGATGACAGGGGAGGTTGTGAATGCCGATGAGATCAGTCCTGCCCCGAGCAACAACCCGCCCAGCATCGCAACAAATTTCGGGCCGATCTTATCCTGAACGCGGCCTGCAAAAACCATCATGACTGCAAAAGCGGCCGTCGCGATGGCAAACGGGAGGGCCGCGTCGGTCTGACTCCATTTCCACTGCTTGGCCAGCGCTTTACCTACCACGCTCCACGAGTAGAGCACGCCCAGAATGAGGTTGATGCCCACCGCTGCGCCGGTGACGACCCACCCGCGATTCCATGAACTCTCTTGAGCGCTCATATCGTTCCCTTTCGCTCGTGCGGCCGCATTATCGTTCCTCGAGTCGTGCAAAGAGCTGCTCACTGGGCAGCACACTGATGTCATGTTGATGCAGCACCTTGATGGCCGCGTCCGGATCGGCGAAACGGAAAATCAGCGCCGCCTTATGTCCGCGGGTGCCCGAGGTGAATGCGTAGACGTATTCAATGTCGAGACGGGTCTTGTCCAGCAGGTCCAGCAGATCTGCCAGCCCGCCGGGACGATCGGCTACATCGAGCGCCAGGACTTCGGCGACGTTAGTAATGCAGCCGACCTCTTCAAGAACCTGCTTGGCTTTTTTCCAGTCGCGGACGATCAGGCGAAGAATTCCGAACTGCTGGGTGTCGGCCAGGGACAGCGTAAGAATGTTTATCCCGGCCTTGGCCAGTGCCCGACACGGAACATGGATTTGTCCCGGTTTATTTTCAAGAAAAAGCGAGAGTTGCTGAAGTTTCATAGTCTGCATCCCTCAATGCGGCCGACGCACAGCTTCAGAGCCGTGGCGTCGAACGTGGTCACTTAAGTTCCCTGTTATCGATGACGCGCTTGGCCTTGCCCTCGGATCGCTGAAGCGTCCTTGGACCGACCAGTTGAATCTTGGCACGAAGTCCCAGGACGTGCTCAACTGCCGACGACAGATTCGCCCGCAGTTGCTCCAGCCCCCGGATCTTGTCGGAGAAAACCTCCGCGCTCACTTCCACCTGGATCTCCATCTGGTCCAGGCCTTTATCGCGGGTCAGTATGATCTGGTAATGGGGCAGCGTTCCCTCGGCGGCCAGTAGTGCCGTCTCCACCTGCGAGGGAAACACGTTGATCCCGCGGATGATGAACATGTCGTCGGATCGTCGCGCGATGCGCCGAATCCGCCGCAGCGTCCGCCCGCAAGGGCACGGCTCGGAATGCAGCACGCTGATGTCTCGCGTGCGATAGCGGATCATCGGCATGGCCTGCTTGGAGAGCGTAGTCAGCACCAATTCCCCCTCGGTGCCATCGGGCAAAACCGCGCCGGTCTCTGGGTCGATGATTTCGGGCAGAAAGTGGTCTTCAAACACGTGCAGGCCGTCGTGCTGATGGCATTCGATCGCCACTCCCGGGCCGATGATCTCGGACAGGCCGTAGATGTCGAACGCTTCAATGCTCGATTCTTTCTCGATACGCTTACGCAGGGCTTCGGACCAAGGCTCTGCACCAAACACGCCCACGCGCACCTTGTCGAGCTTCACTCCTAGTTCGCCGGCGCGTTCGATCAGGTGCAGAAAATAGGACGGCGTACAGCAGATTGCGGTGACGCCGAAGTCATGCATCACCATGATCTGCCGGTCGGTGTTGCCGCCGGAAATCGGGATCACGGTTGCCCCCAGTGCCTCGGCCCCGTAATGCGCCCCCAGCCCGCCGGTGAACAGGCCATAGCCATACGCGTTCTGAAGAACGTCGCCGTGATGCAGGCCGCACGCGGCGAACGACCGGACCATCACTTGCGTCCAGACGTCCAAATCGGCCTGGGTGTAAGCCACCACGATCGGCTTGCCGGTGGTGCCGGAAGAGGCGTGCAGACGCACGATCTGTTCCATCGGACAGGCAAACAGCCCAAACGGATACGTATCACGAAGATCCGCTTTTACGGTGAAAGGCAACTTGGCGACGTCGGCCAGCGTTACAATGTCGCGTGACGTGATCCCGCGGTCGTTCATTCGCCCGCGAAAAAGTTCGACGCGGTCGTAGGCCAGATTGACCATTGCCTGCAGGCGCTGCAACTGCACGCTTTGCAGGAGAGGCAGGGGCAGGTAATCGGGCGCGCTGACCATATTATTGCACCCGGTCGGCCCGCACCCCGTTGACGTTTGCGTGGCGGGGCTATTTTTCACGATGACCCCCTGCGACGTCGACATCGCGAGACTGGCGCCCCGCGCTGAAAGCCTGCAGATTGACCGCCAACAGATGCTCCGGCAGATTTGCCGCCAAAGCTTCCTGCCACAGTTCCTCGGGGAAATCCAAGTGCCGACTGAGTAGGCCCAGCATGGCCACATTAGCACTCTTGCGATTGCTCAACTCCGCACCGGCAATGTCGGTTGGGGTGATGACCACTCCGCCCGGCTTAACCACCCAGCGGTTGTTTTCCACCTGGTCGGGAGCAAGCACGACTAGGAAATGGGCCTCCCCTGCCGGGACCATCGGACCTAGAATATTGTGACCGAAGCGCACGTCGGTACTGACCGATCCCCCACGCTGGCTCATTCCATGGATCTCCGCCTTCTTGACGTCCAACCCAGCGCGAAATGCGACGTCGGCGAGAATGTCAGACGCCTTGATTACGCCTTGGCCTCCTAAACCGGCCACAACGACATTGATTACCTGTTCGGTCATGCGTCGGCTCCAAGAGTCTGGCCGTCGCGTTTTGACGCGGTCATCAGCCATGTCGGACAGCGGATCGGTTTGCCTGCGGCATCAGTGATGGCATGGATCGTGTATCCACTGGCCACCGCCTTCTCCGTGCGGGCATGGACGATTTCAACCTCGAAGCGGAGACTGGCTCGCCCGGACATACTCAGCGTGCTGGTCATCTCCAGCAGGTCGTCGTAGCGGGCGCGCCCGCGATAATTGACATGGGCTTCCACCAAGGGCAGGAAGACCCCTTTTTCCTCCATGTCAACGTAGGTAACTCCTGCTGATCTAAGCAGTTCTGTTCTTCCACACTCAAACCACTCCAAAGCCCGCGAGTTGTAGAATGTCCCCAACTGGTCGGTTTCGCTATAGCGGACCCGCAACCGCTGAAGATGAGTGAAGGGAAATTCCATACAAAGTTTCCCCCGCCGCGTGGCCGGAGAATATCAAGTCGATTGAGCCAACTCAACCTCAAGAAGATATTCATGTCCTTAATTTAACCAGTTTCGGATTGTTACCCATAGCCACCTGCAAGTGGGCAGCAACCGTGCCTTGCCGATTAGATTTTCACCAAGCCGGGAAAATCCGCTCAATCGGGATAATCCGACTTTTGTTGCCAGTCGAGTTCGACGCTGCCGGGGATGCCGTGGTATTCGCGGGGGAAAACGTAATCTTTTCTGAGTGGGAATCCCACCCAGTCGTCAGCGCAGAGAATCCTTCGCAAATCGGGGTGGCCGTCGAAGACGATGCCGAGCAGGTCATAGGCTTCACGTTCGTGCCAGTTCGCCGCCGGCCACAGATCGGCCACGCTGGGCATTCTGGCCTCGGCACGCGGGCAGAAGACCTTCACCGCGAAAGTGTGCTTGAGATCGAAACTGTAGAGGTCCAGTACGACAGCGAATTTTTCGTCGGCGACGTAGTCAATTCCCGTGTGATTGGCCAGCCAGTCAAAATGCAACGCCGGATCGTTAAGCAGAAATTCGGCGATTTCCCGCCAGGCAACACTTTCCACGTGGACGCGCGGATGCTTGTCGTGCGGGTAGGCGGCCAGAATCTGCGCGCCGAACCGTTCCTGAAGCCGCGCTGCGATATCAGCAGAGGTCATGGAACGGGAGTATAAGAAAAGCCTGCGAGAAAATCATGCCTCTGCGGGCACGAGTTTTCGCACGCGTGTGGCTTTCATTCCCTTGGGGCCGTCTTCGGCCTCGTATTCGACGGTTTCACCATCTTGCAGGGTCTTAAAGCCTTCTCCTTCGATCACCGTGTGATGAACGAATACGTCCTTCCCCCCGATGTCGGTGGAGATGAACCCGAACCCCTTTTGGTCATTGAACCACTTGACCTTACCGGTGGCCATACAGCCACTCCTTTCCGAGACGTGGCTGCGGATTGCCCGCAGCAACTACAGCGGCACCTGATCGAACTTCCGCCATCGAAACCGCTCGATGATAAAGCCCGTTCCCTTGTGCCTGATAGGAAACGAATTGACTTGTGTCCATCAGAATAACACATTGACGTCGGATTGCCGAAAAAAACTTAACTTTCATCCTTCGCCCGATGGCGGCACGAAGGGCTTAAACGCAGGTTATCCACAACCGCCAGAGATCGCTGGGGTTTTATAGCCGAGCCGAACACATCCTTAAGTGGCTAATTTATCAGTAGTTAGACAGGGATTGAGACATTTTGGTATGATTTTTCCTTCGTTTTATAACTAAGTTATTAATTAATAAGGACTTATGTTTACTGGTGGGCCTCTTCTGGCATCAAAATTGTATCCGGTGAAGACCTTCTTTGCCGCGCGCAGGTTCATTAACCCCGTAATAAGGGTCCGCCCCGAGGGGTCAAATTTATCAACAGTTTATACACATTTGCCAGATTGGCCGGTTCCTCTTGATTTTCGCACCCGTCCGGTGAGACTACAGCCCCGCTTGGCCTGCTCGGAAAAGTGGGCCGATCAATGAACCTTCTGGAAACTTCCAAACTCGTCAAGGCCTATAGCGGGCGGACCGTCGTCAACGAGGTCAGCTTCATCATCGCTCAAAAGGAGATCGTGGGCCTGCTGGGCCGAAACGGAGCCGGCAAGACCACCACCTTTCGGATGATCCTGGGCATCGTGAGGCCGGATTCGGGGGCGGTGGCTTTTGACGCCACGGATGTGACCGATTGGCCCATGTATAAGCGATCCCGCAAGGGGATCGGCTATCTGGCCCAGGAGCGGTCGGATTTCCGACGACTGACTGTCTGGCAGAATCTCCAGGCCATCTTAGAAACCTTAAGTATCTCCCGTGCCGAGCGGAATAAGCGGGCCGATGCTTTATTAAGTCAGTACGGCCTGATGAAAGTCCGCAATAGCCGGTCCGAAAACCTAAGCGGCGGCGAACGCCGAAAATTGGAAATTGCCCGCGCGCTGGTCACCCAGCCCAAGCTCATCCTGCTCGATGAACCCTTCAGCGGCGTCGATCCGATCGCGGTTGAAGACCTGCAACGCGAGGTCATTCGCCTGCGCGATGAGTTCGGCAAGAGCGTACTCATCACCGACCACAACGTGGCCCAAACCCTCAAAGTATGTGATCGCGCGCTCATCATCAACGACGGCCGGGTGTTTAAGGAAGGTGCCCCCCGCGACATCATCAATGACCCGGCCGTGCGCAGCGCCTATCTGGGCCACACCTTCCGCGGGGATGAGTTCGATTGAGACGTCGGACATTTTGGAAGCCTACTATTGCCTGATTCCTCGACTCATGGCAATCAAAGGAACTTTCCATGCGACTACTCAACTTGTCCACCAGCCTGATCTGCCTGCTACTGATTGCGTCCCTGCCGGCCCGGGCCGATGTCACCCCCGAGGCTGAAAAACTGCTGGCCCAGCTTTCAGAAGCAGGAGCAACCCTCAAATCCGTCTCCATTAACGGCACCGTCACCAACGATTTCGACGTGTCGGGGATGAAGGATCATTCGACCAGGGAGTTCCAATCGAGCTGGATCGACACCGGGGCATTTCGTCAGAGCGTTAAAGACGACGCCGTCATGGGTTACACCGGTGAAAAGCTGTATCAACTGGAACTGCGCGGCAACCGGTATGCCCAGTTGGACGCCAAGTCGCCACCACGCCAGTTCCCGGAAGATGTGCGATCATTCCTGCTCGGGCAGAACCCGCAATTGTTGCTGGTGGGTCAGTCCGATGCCGCGGCGATTGTAAAAAAAACATTTCCAACGATAACGACCGGCCCCTCCGAGAAGCTCGCTGACCGGGAGGTCGATAGCCTGATTCTCAGCAACGAAAACCGGGTGGTGACGATGCTGGCGGACCCGAAAAGCCACTTCCTGCGACAGGTGCGTATAGACGTCAGCGGTCAGCTAAAGCAACGCGGCGCGACGGCTATTAACAAGGCGTTAATCACGATTGCCTACACGCGCGTCGAGCCTGACGCCGCACTCAAGCCCGAGCAGTTCGCCTGGACCCCGCCCGAAGGGGCGCGCAACATGGCCGACGACAAACCTGGCGAAAACTTCGCGGCCAAGGCATTGGAAGGCAAGCCCGCACCGGCCTTCAGCTTAAAATCCCTGGACGGAAAAGACGTGTCGCTGGCCGACTTCAAAGGCAAAGTGGTGGTGGCCGATTTCTGGGCGACGTGGTGCGGGCCGTGCGTGGTGTCACTCCCCCATCTCGACAAACTCGCGCAGGACCGCGCTAAAGACGGCCTGGTGGTGCTGGCCCTGAATCAACAGGAAGAGAAAGATACGGTTCAGGCGTTTATCACCAAGCAAAAGCTGTCACTTAATGTATTGTTCGACAGCGAAGGAACTGCGGCCAAAGACTACCTGGTGGAAGGTATCCCCCAGACCGTGGTAATCGCCAAAGACGGCGTGGTGAAAAAAGTTTTCCAGGGCTTCAATCCCAATGACGGCGGAAAGGCCTTGGACGACGTCGTTGCCGACGCCTTGAAGCAATAAACCCGCGTGACGGGACGAAAACGACGCTGCCGGAGGCAAGGTTTCCGGGCCACGTTCAAGTGGTGCCTCACCAATCGCGTTCTTCCTGCGCTCTGCGGTTGCTTCGCTACACCCTCACGCCGGCCGAAGCTCATTTTCGGAAAAATCTTGACAACCGCGAGGCTGCATCTAACAATCTATCCGGATAAGCGGATGGATGACATGGACGGCCCGTTGGCTGCTTGGATGTCGCCGCACTTCACTTGCGCTTCTAACAAGGAACCGAACGATGACAATGACGCAGACCGCCCCAGCTAAAACCAAAAAACAACCCCTCGAATTCAAGGTCAAGGACCTCTCGCTGGCCGAATGGGGCCGCAAAGAGATCATGCTCGCCGAGCAGGAAATGCCCGGCCTCATGTCCGTGCGCGAAGAGTACGCCAAGGAACAGCCGCTCAAAGGCTTGAAAATCGTCGGCTCGTTGCACATGACAATTCAAACCGCGGTGCTGATTGAAACGCTCACGGCGCTGGGCGCGACGGTTCGGTGGTGCTCGTGCAACATCTTCAGTACGCAGGACCATGCCGCAGCGGCGATCGCCGTCGGCCCGCGTGGCACCCCGGAAAATCCCAAGGGCGTGCCCGTCTTCGCCTGGAAAGGCGAAACGCTGGAGCAATATTGGTGGTGTACCGAGCGGGCGCTGGATTTCGGCAACGGCAACGGCCCCGACCAGATCGTCGATGACGGCGGGGATGTCACGCTGCTCATCCATAAGGGCACCGAGTTTGAAAAAGCCGGCAAGGTGCCGGCGTTCAAAAGCAGCGATCCTGAGGAATGGGGCGTGATTCTCGAATTGCTGCGCAAAACCATGAAAGAGATCCCGGACCGCTGGACCAAGGTGGGCAAGGCCGTCCGCGGGGTGAGCGAAGAGACGACCACGGGCGTCCACCGGCTCTATGAAATGCAAAAGGCCGGCACGCTGCTTTTCCCGGCGATCAACGTGAACGATTCGGTTACTAAGAGCAAATTCGACAACCTGTACGGCTGCCGCCACAGCTTGATCGACGGACTATTCCGCGCGACCGATGTGATGATCTCCGGCAAGGTGGCGGTGGTGCTGGGCTATGGCGACGTGGGCAAGGGGTGCGCGCAGTCGCTTAAGGGTCAGGGCGCACGGGTTATCGTGACCGAGATCGACCCGATCTGCGCACTCCAGGCCTGCATGGAAGGCTTTCAGGTGCTGACGCTGGACGACGTACTCAGTTACGCCGACATTTTTATCACCACCACCGGCAACAAGAACGTCATCACCGCAGAACACCTTGGCAAGATGAAGGACAAGGCGATCGTCGGTAACATCGGCCATTTTGACAATGAGATCGACATGGCGGGCCTGAAGAAGATCAAAGGCATCAAGCGGATCAACATCAAGCCGCAGTACGACATGTGGACCTTCGCCGACGGACATAGCGTGCTGATCCTCGCCGAGGGTCGCCTGCTCAATCTCGGCTGCGCTACCGGGCATCCCAGCTTTGTGATGAGCAACAGCTTCACCAACCAGACCATTGCCCAGATCGAACTGGCCAAGAATCT
Source organism: Tepidisphaerales bacterium (assembly GCA_038234815.1). Taxonomy (GTDB): domain Bacteria; phylum Planctomycetota; class Phycisphaerae; order Tepidisphaerales; family Tepidisphaeraceae; genus JBBQSU01. The sequence continues at coordinate 23,448 of JBBQSU010000020.1, forward strand.
GTCGAAGTACGACAAAGCGGTCTATGTTCTCCCTAAGCACCTGGACGAAAAAGTTGCCCGGCTGCACCTCGGTAAGATCGGCGCAAAGCTGACGAAATTGAGCAAGGAGCAGGCGGACTACATCGGCGTGAGCGTGGACGGTCCGTACAAGCCGACCCACTATCGCTACTGATCAGCGGACGAAAACCGATGACCGCCCGGTCAAGCGTCGGGGGCGTGAAGTAATGGCTCCGGCGGGTTGACCGTTTTAGCTGTTATCATTTATGGCGATGCCCCTCGACCGCACCGGCCATCTCGAAATCGCGCGAGCGGGTGAAGGCGGTTGGGATGCGCGGCTGATCCTGCCCGACCGGCGCCGGCACGGGTTTGAACTCAATTGGGACGACGGTCATTCTGCACCTGACCTGGCAGACGGGCTGGTGGCCGCGGTGCTGCCGCGCGCCATGCGGCACCGGCTAACTGCGCTTCAGGTACACGGCCGAATGACGCGCGGGGCGGTCTGGCGACTCACCGAGTTTGCCCGCGTGTGGAATTCCTGGTTGCCCAACACCTGGGCGGCGACCGAAATTCTGCCTGATGAGATCGGCGATAACTCCGGATCAAACCCCGCAGCGCCTGCGCTGGTGGCCTGGTCGGGAGGTTTGGCGTCGGCACACACCCTGGTTCGACTCATCGACGGATTGGCACCGGGCGCACCCGTGGTTGCAGGCGTGATACGGCTTACCGGCCTGCGGGCCCGGGACGATCGCGGAATTGAACAGGCCCGGCGGGCAGTCCAATCGATGGGCCTGGCGTTTCATGTGGTCAGCACGAACGCTTTAACCAACGGCTGGGTGGACGGGGGCATCGGCCGATTGCCGATCGTCGCGGCCGCGCTGCACGCTTTCTGCGATCGTTACAGCTGCGGATTTCACGCTCGTTCGACACCGTTCCAGGCCCATCGGCTTTATCCACGGCCCGGACCGGCCTTGCCCGATCTTTTCAGTAGCAGTCACTTCGCCGTGCGCGCCGACGGCGGATTTGTCTCCATGCCCAGGCAACTCAGTGATGTCTGGCGGTGTCCTTTTTTAGTCGACGAGGCCTGGCAAGTGATGGCAGCCCGACCCCATGCTGATCGGCTGCTGATGCTGCTGGCGAACAGAGCCGCCGGGCTTCGGCCGCGAACGACCGGGCCGGCTCAACCTGGCCCTTGGTGCGCGCTGCGGCTTCCGATGCGCGATCCGGCCGTGGCCGCCGAGAGTGAAGCGATTTTTCTCAACTGGCGAACCAAGCGCCGGTGGACATGGGTATGCCTCGCGGCGCGCCTCAGTCTGCATCGGTTCGCCGTCATGGCCCGCGATCACGCGCGCTGGCTGCTGGCCATGGCCCGGCTTGGAAAGGTATATCCGCGATGAGCGATCCACCGATCCAACTCTGGTTTGAATCCTCGGCGGTGGATGGCGGCAGTGAACACCGGGTGATTCTTGAAGACGCTCCACCCGTGCTGGGGGCAGCGCGGCAAAGTGTTTTCTGGCGAGCGCCGGAGGTTGCGAAGCTCGATCTTCCGCCCACCGTCGATTCTTACGTCTGCGGGCTGGCCCTGATCGCGGCCAAGGCCGATCGGGATTTGGTCGTTCATGCCCCGATGAGCCGGATCGGCCTCTTCAATCTCAGCCAGTTGCTGGCGATTCGGCACGCGCTTGCACCCTACAAATTCCGCCGGAATTGCCGGGTCCAGCCGCAAAGGATTGTAGATGCTTGCAGGCCGGCGAAGGATAATCGCGCGGTGGCGGCAATGTCCGGCGGGCTGGATTCCACCTTCACGGTGATCCGCCATGCCTTGAAATTGGGTGGCCCGGCATCGCATAATTTGTCGGCGCTGGTGATGGTGCATGGGTTTGATGCGGCGGTCGAAAGGCCTGAGGATTTTGCCTTGATGCGCCAGCGCGCCGCGCCGATCACTTGCCGGGCCGGACTTCCGCTTTACACCGTCGTCACCGACATCAAGAAGCTGGACAACGCGGCCTGGCCGGAATCGGCCATTCCACTCACAGCCAATGCGCTGGCGATGTTTTCAGCCGATCATGGCTTCGGAGTGGTGTCGGCCGGGGCGCCTTACAACGTCCTGCGTATGGGTCTTTCCCATCCACCGGTGTTCGATTCCATGGCGTCCAATGGCCATTTTACGGTGATAACCGATGGCGGGGCTTTCGGCCGAGCCGACAAGATTGAAGCACTCAAACCTTTCCCGGAACTCCTCGATCGTCTGAAGGTTTGTTGGGAAGGCAGCGACCCGGCCAGGAATTGCGGGCGATGCAAGAAGTGCGTCCTGACGCGATTGAACCTGCTGACTGCCGGCGTGGATAACTGCCGCTGCTTCGAGCAACCCCTGGATTTGTCGATGATCCACCAACTGCGCTGGAGAAGCACTTATGAAGCCCGCGACTTCTTTACGCTTTGCTGGAACGAGATGGAGAGGCGGGGAAGGACCGGCCCGGAGGCAGCGGCCCTGCGAAAGATCCTGAGCCGAGTCCCTCCAGCTCGACCCGAAATTGCCCTATGGACGCGCCGCCAACTCCGGCGACTGGGAAAGGCCATGCGGTTTTGAAGGGTGCTATTGCCAACGCAAAAGGTCACCCGGTTGAGTCAGCAAACGGTTCTGCCCAAGTCCATGCGGCCATCACCCTTTCGGCCACGCCGCCGGGCAGTCGGGTCGATGGGCCTGCCGTTTCAACTGGCTAGAAATACCCCCGATACACCTCAGCAGTGGAGGTGAACCACCAGCGATATACCAGCGCGCGCTGGTTTTTCCATTCGACGTGACCATCGCGATAACCGATGTTCGCGCCACCATTGCCACGCGGGATGACCCCGAGAGGATTTTCAACCCCGATCACATGGTTCGACCCCCCGCGGGCGTTCATCATGCCCGCGACGCTGCGTGTCAGATCGGTCCAAAGCACGTCGTAATATGGTCGATCCCCGAGTCGCATGGTGAAGCGGGGATATTGGACGGTCGCCACATCCTTCCAGATGACCGCACCATTAATCTGGCCATTGATGCTGAACCACGGCGTCCCGCCATAATAGACATATCCCCACACGCTGCTCAGGATCGGCGTCGGGGGGATCGGTGCCGCCGACCAGAAAGTGTCGTCGTTCCAATCGGGATTGGCCGGGCAATAAAAACTCTCGCGCGGATGGCTGTACCTCTGCACCATGATGTCCCGGGCGGCTAGGCTGTACCAATAGGGGTAGGCTAGGGGGTTATCCCCATAGATGCCCGTGGAATTATGTAGATCGGGATATCGCCCGCGGTTGTCGTTGGCGTAAAGGATGACCATCTGGGAGAGGTCACGAATGCGGGCCGAGCAACTAACCCGTAGCGCCGCAGCGCGGGCCTTGTTCAGCGTGGGCAGAAGCATGGCGACCAGCACGGCAATCACGCCGATTACCACCAGGAGTTCCACCAACGTAAAGCCCCGTCGGGCTTGCACGGAGCGGTTGGAAATAGGGGTGAATAAACGCATGCGCGCCTCCAGCAGTCAACCAGTGTAAAGGCTGGTTGCCACGGCCCAGCGCGGCCCGTGGCAACCTAGAGGAGGTCAAGTCCGTTCAGACTTTCCGATCGCGTCGCCGGGCCAGCAGACCCAGAGTACTAAGGCCAAGCAGGCCGATCGAGGTCGGCTCGGGAATGACCGATGTAATAAACGCCAGATCGTCAACCCCGCGACGGAGATCGGTCCCGGAAGAACCGTAGTCCAACTGTAGGCTGGTGATATACTTACCGGCAGGAGCGGTAAATCCATAGAAGGTGTCCTCGTTTTTGGCGGTACTCACCGTATAAGCCAACGAGGCGCTCTGAGTTGTGTTGTCACTGTAGGTGGCGATGACCGCGATGGTCGGCGTTCCGCCACCGTTCCGGGTCAGCACGGTCAGCCCGGCTTGGGTGACTTTTTCGTTCACCTGTCCTCCGGTGATCGCACCGAAAGTGAACGTGAGAAAACGGTTGCCGGCAGTGGGATCAAATAGGAAGTTGCCCGTCCCGCCGTTCTCAGCACCACTGATGCCAGCGATATTGGGAGAGAACTGGAAGTTAAATGTATGATCGGTTGAGATGTCGACCGATTTAGTCAAGCTGGTCCCATATTTTGCTGTGATCGGGCCGGGAAGCAGCGACTGCGATCCATAAGTGTCGAAGGTTACCACCCCACCCATATTGGCCGAATAGGCCGTACTTACTGCCGTCGTGAACGTTGACACATTGCCAATTGCCGTTCGATCGACAGCATTGGTATTTGCCACCGAGTCATACACGCCGACCGTGTTGAAGATAAACGCCGCTGCATTGGCACTGGAAACACACAGGCCCGCTGCCGCCGCGCCACAAAGGACCATAAGAACTTTGGACATTTTCATCACTGCACCTCCGAAACGGGATATGAGCCTTCGGGGCTAAGCCAGACCGTCTGGCCAGGCAACGAAAGACTACCGACATGCACCGTCAACCAAGCCCGCCCAAGGGCGGCGCCCGCTGACACGTTCAGACTGAACGGGTGTCAGGAATCGTTGAAAAGAACAGATTCCTAACATTTCTACTTTGCTGACAAACAACTATAACCCCGGTTTGGCCGGGGGCCAGATAGAAAGCGTCGGTGAAGATATGGACTCTACATGCGGTATATGTGACTCGCCGACACAAAACCCCCTAAACCTGTCCGATTCGGTCAGACGGATAAAAAGGGGAGGTTTTTCCGTTTAATCTTCCTGTGTAGCTCGCTGGCGATCCTGGGAGGGAGTTCGCCCGAACGTCTTGTGAAAAGCACGCGAGAAATAGAGGGGGTCGTGATAACCGACGGCGCGAGCGATCTCTTTCACCGACAGGCTCGATCGCTCGAGGTAGGCCTTGGCAGCGCCCATGCGCAGGCGATGAAGATACTGCTGGGCATTTTGGCCCAACCGCTTGCGGAATATGCGCCGAAAATGGTCCTCGCTCAATCCCACACGCTCGTGCAGATTATGAAGGGGACTGGCGTCGGTAAAATGTCGAGCCAACCAAGCCACCGCGCCCCGAACCGCGGCCTCACCGGCCGACCCGCTTCGGCCCCGCACGGGCGGCTGTTGCCCACCGGCCGCTTGGCTGGCCCTCCTGAAAAATCTCGCCAAAATCGCCTTGAGTTCTCCCTCAATCTCCATTCGCGCCGATTCGTCCGGGTCAAAATACAAGTGCCTCAAACGATCAAAGGATGCGCGCTCGGTCTCAAGATCGCTCGCACCGACCCAGAGCGGAAAATTCGGCCAGGCGTCCAGGTCATTGGCCAATTCGACGTACATCAACTGCCCCGGCCCTTCGGACCCGACGACCCAACTTGCCGACGTGAACGCCGGCCGAAAAAGCATCCCACCCTCCTTGAGAGAAATCGCCAGACCGTTGATCTCGTAGCGAATGCTCCCGCGACTGACCAGAATCAACTTCGGTGCCGCCACGACGTGCGGCGCGTGCCACAGGCCAGAGGGAAGATCCAACAGGCCCGCATCCAACAGGCGGACCGGAGCGCGCAGAAGCGACTCCAGGCTGGTTATCAACTGCGACTGGTCAAGCATTTGTTTCTTATGTTAACACATCGGTCGCTAAGCGATTGTTTTTCGCTGTTTGCCGGACGCAATTCTTTTGTCGCCTTTCAGGCCCAGGAGGCATCGGGCCTGACCGTTCCCCAAGGGGTTTACCCGATCATGGCTTAAAGCAATTTCCCCATGTGGACGGATGTTTGCCTGCGCTACCATTCGGCCATGAGCATCTTAGAACAATTCGTAGACGGGTATCTCCATAAAGATACGGTGCATCGACCAAGCAACGAGCCAGTCAATGTTAATCAAGGCGAGCGGGTGGTCTCGGCGCTCGTCGGGGCATACCTGGTGCAAAGCGGCCTGAAGCGGCTTTCGCCGGGCGGATTGCTGACGGCGGCGGTGGGTGGAGCCTTGCTCTATCGCGGCTATTCGGGCAGCTGCGCGCTCTACACAAAGCTGGGGCTCACCAGCACCCATGCGGCCGAGCCTTCTGACTTCAATGAAAACGGAATCCATGTCCATGTCGCCACAACGATTAACAAGTCCGCGAGCGAGCTTTATGCCTACTGGAAAGGCTTCGAGAAGCTCCCCACGTTTATGGATCACCTTGAGTCGGTGACCAAGCTTGATGACAAACGCAGCAGGTGGGTGGCAAAGGCCCCCGCCGGCCAGACGGTGCAGTGGGAGGCGGAAATCATTAACGACGAACCCGACAAGGTCATTGCCTGGAAGAGTCTGCCCGGAGCGAGCGTTGACAATGCCGGCTCCGTGCGCTTCGAAGAAGCGCCGGGCGGGCGTGGCACGGAAGTCGCGGTCACATTGGACTACATTCCGCCAGCAGGTGTGATCGGCAAATGGGTCGCCAAACTCTTCGGCGAAGATCCCCAGGTGACGATCGAGTCGGACCTGCATCGTTTCAAGCAGCTCATGGAAACTGGCTCCGTGCCCACCACGACCGGGCAACCAGTCGGCGCGGCGCAAACCTGAATCTGCAACCGCCGAACGACAACAAATTAAACGCTGGGCTGATGACAATCGAACCGACGTCCGAAAGTCATCAGCCCCGCGGTCAATATATAAATTGCGCGTATCCTTCTTCTTTCAAACTAATGGAGTAGCAAATGAGAGCTTTGACCTGGAATGGCAAAGGCGACGTGCGCGTAGAATCAGTCCCGGATCCAAAGATCCTAAACGACCGCGACGCCATCATCAAAATCACCACCACGGCCATTTGCGGAAGCGACCTGCACCTGTTTGACGGCTACATCCCCACGCTTAAGGCCGGCGATATTCTGGGTCACGAGTTCATGGGCGAGATCGTGGAACTAGGCAAGGGCGTGACTAATTTGAAGATGGGGGATCGCGTGATCGTTCCCTTCAACATCGCCTGCGGGAATTGTTACTTTTGCCAATCCAAGCTCTGGAGTTGCTGCGACAACTCAAACCCCAATGGCGTGCAGGCCAAAAAGCTTTTTGGCGATGCGCCGGCGGCCCTGTTTGGCTATACGCGTCTTTACGGCGGATATGCCGGCGGGCAAGCGCAATATGTTCGCGTGCCGTTTGCCGATGTTGGGCCGATGAAAGTGCCCGACGGCATTCCCGATGAAAAGGTCATCTTCCTGACCGACATCTTCCCCACCGGCTACATGGCGGCGGAGAACTGCAACATTAAGAACGGCGATATCGTCGCCGTCTGGGGCTGCGGGCCGGTCGGGCAGTTCGCCATCCGCAGTGCCTATATGCTGGGCGCATCTAAGGTGATCGCGATGGACGATGTGCCCGAGCGCCTGATGATGGCGCAGGAAGGTAAGGCAACCACCATCGATATCCATGACGAGTACGTCTACGACAAGCTCCTCAGCTACACCGGCGGTCGTGGGCCGGATTCGTGCATCGATGCCGTCGGGCTTGAAGCGCACGGCAGCACGCTCGATCACTGGTACGATATGGCGAAAGTCAAAACCCTGCTGGCGACCGATCGCTCACACGCGCTCCGGCAGGCGATCAACTGCTGTCGCAAAGGCGGAACCGTTTCTGTCCCCGGCGTGTACGGCGGATTCCTCGATAAGTTCCCTTTCGGCACGGCCTTCACCAAGGGCCTCACCCTCAAGATGGGCCAGACCCACACCCACAACTACATGAAACCGCTCCTGGACCGCGTGCAAAAAGGAGAGATCGACCCGAGCTTCGTCATCACCCACAAGCTCCCCCTGGAAAAGGCGCCAAACGCCTACGAAATTTTCCGCGACAAGAAAGACAAGTGCATCAAAGTGATTCTCAAACCCAACTAAAGCGACTGAAAGAGGGACATGACCTTTCACGCCGAAAGCAACTGAAGGGCCGTGTCTTCTCCAATTGCTTGGCGCGTCAGGCTACGGGCGAAGTTTAAGGGGCCGTTTATCCCCGCTCAGGGGCGCGACAGATAGGGGTAGCGGGACGGTGTCTGCCCGCGTTTGGCGCGATCATCGCTGGCGATTTTCCACGCCGCCTTTGATGCCGACTCATTGTTAGCCAGCAGCAGGTAATCCTGCGCCAGCTTCTCGTAGCACCCGGCCTTCTGCTCGGGCACGCTTGCGGCCAGTTGCTCGATGGCTGCCACCGCCGTCTTCAAATCGCCTCGGCGGATCGCCAGATTATGACGCCGCTCTAGATAGAGGGCGCTCAGTGCGCTGTCCTTCAAAGCATCGGCATAGTCTTTGGCGATCGACTCGGCCAACTTCCACGACCCCTCCATGTCTTCCTGCATCATGTAGTCGTCCAACAGCGCCACGGTCCATTTCAGCATCTCCGCGCGATCGGGCTTGGGCCGCTTGCGTTCGGCGTCAATCCAGAGCTGGACGCGGTCGGCGCTGCTGGCCGGCGGCTTGTACGCGTTGACCACCGTCACTTTGCACGTGGCGACGACGTTTCCCGTAGCGTCGAGGCCCTCAATGAGTACGTCTTGCGTACCAGGAAAAACCGGGCAACTTCCGCGCGTCGGGCCGTCGTCGTACTTCAACAGGTAATAGGGAGTATCGGTGCCCACGCGCCGGGCGCGGACCGACCCCTGGAAGTCGCGCGCGTCCTTGGAATACGCATCGTCTCCGCTGTCGTAGACCCGCGTGACGTTGCCATAGATGACCAGGTTACGATAGTTGGTCCCCCTCAGCGTTTCGCCGTCCTTGATCGGTGTGCGCATGTTCCAGTCGGAGTGGATCGATAATCCCCACTTTGGCTCGGCGATTTCCTCAAACTTCATCAACACCTTGGCGTTGCCGCTGCGCTGGAACATTTCGGGCACGTAGGCGCGCCGGCCCTGTATGCTGGTGATGAGCAACCCCACCTGCCGGCCCCGGCCGATGGTCAGTGGCGGCGCTTCTTCTCCCGCTTTCAGCAACGCCACGAAGGTGGTGCCGGCCGCGTCCTGGCTGTATAGCCGCACCGACACGCCGCTGCCCACCTCCATCAGTTTCACCTTGGCCCGCGCGGGCGTCTGGCGGTCATAGACGTTGTAGCTGGCCGTCAGGCCCTGCAGGTTGGCGAAGCTGAACTCCTGTTCCACCCCGCGCTCGAGTCTTGTCTTGCGAACGGCCGTCGCCTTGGCCGTCGGCCGCTCGTTCACACGCAGGATCGCGTACAGCGGACTGCCCGGCGCGTTGAGCGCCAAGAACTGATCGGCAAAATCCGAGAACCGCGACTCCAGCGTCTCGTCGGTGTTGGCCGCCTTGAGCGCCACGTCCAGCGAATCGCGCCCGCGGGTATCGACCTTGTGCTCAAACGCCTCAAAGATGCCGCGGATGACGGCCGGGTCCATCGCGTTATTCAGGTACAGGAAAAAGCTGGCGGCCTCATCGCCCTGTTCGGGCAGCGGGACGTTGTCAAACTGCACCGGCGTCATGTTCGTATTGCGGCGAGCTGTCTCGGCACCGTTGTCCGGGTAAACAAGCAGTTCCATCAGATTGGCCGTGCCTTCGCGAATGAACTTGTCCGGGGCCATCAGCCCGTAGTACTGCATCTGCACGCGATGGAAATACTCGTGTACGAGCGCGTACTTCAGCTCGTCGATCGACAGCAGCGTCCCATTCGGTCCCAGGCAGCCAACGTGAAGCTGTCCCAGCAGCTTGGCCGCCTCCCCCTCCACCTCCGGGCGGAAGCTCTTGAACCACGACCCCATTAGGTAATCCCAGCCATGCGCGATCGGGTACAGGTTCACAAGTTGATGCTCGGGAGTTCGATAGCCCCAGCCGCGGTAGGTGGACCGGCCCCGCTCCAGTTCGGCGGCCACAGTCCGCACGAACTGCGGCTCATCCACATCCTGCGCGGCCTCACGGAGCTTGTCGCGAATCCATTTGTACTCGATCGTGAAATGCTCGGTCGTGTACGTCCGCTCGCCCTTGTCGCCGCGCTCGAACTGCCCCCCGGGCTGGCCCGGCAGCGGCCCATCCGCCAACGCG
>JBBQSU010000021.1:0-32238 GCA_038234815.1 Tepidisphaerales bacterium
GGTCGGCGCGTCACGCCGGATGGAAATGTTCTTTGACAACGGCACACCGGCGGCTCAGTTGCTCGACGCCCCGCCACTCGTGCGCGACGGCCCAATTCAGTTGATGTGGGCCGGCCGCTGCGAGGCTCGGAAGGGCCTACCCATAGCCATCGAGGCGCTGGCGCGCGCTACGCGCCGCGATGTCACCCTGGTCATCGCCGGCGACGGCCCGGAGAAATCGTCCTGTGAAGCATTGTCACAGCAATTGGGCCTCACGGACCGCGTGCGCTTTCTCGGCAAACTGCCTTGGCAACAGATGTTTGACCGGTTTGACCAGAGCGCGGCATTCCTATTCACCAGCCTGCGAGATTCGACCGGCTCGGTAGTCCTGGAGGCTATGGCCCGCGCTTTGCCGATCATCACGCTCGATCATCATGGAATTGGGTATCTCGTCACGGACGATTTTGGCCTGAAAGTGCCTGTGACAACTCCGCAAGAGACAATCGCGGCCTTCGCCAATGCTATCGACCGGCTGGCCGATGATATGCAACTGCGCCAGCGGCTGTCGACTGGAGCACTCGAGGCCGCGAGGCAATACACGTGGGACCAGCGAGCCGTTCGTATGACACAATGGTATGAGGAGGTGGTGCGTGACCACGTCAAGAATTAGCAGCGCGACAGGCGCGCATACGTCGCCATCCAGCCGCAGGACGACCCTGCCGGCCACGGAATTCCCTGGCCTGTTCCCGCGCACCCGCGGCGATGCCAGTGTCCGGCTCTGGGTCATCTTCCTCATCGTCGGCTATCTCGTCTGGACACGATCTTTCGCCTATATCGGCATTCCCCAGGCCATGATCGTCGTGGGTGAAATCGGTCTGGCCAGCGTGATTGCCCTGCGACCGCGTTCACTTAACTTTTTCTTCCTCAATCGGGACGCAAGTTTCCCGCTGCGAGAACTCCGCGGGGTTTGTGTGCTGTTTTTGCTGCTTGGTGCCTGGGCAGTGGCCTGGGGGGCCATCCGCGGCTACGACCTGAAGGACGTCGTCCGTCTAGCTGGGTATCACTACTACACGCTTTACCTTCCCATTGGCGTGTGGATGGGCGTGCAATATCCCGAATTGCTCGAACGCATTCTCAAGCGCACGGCGCTGCTTGGGGCCATCTACGGGGTTCTCTGGCTGGTGATTCTTAACCGCATCTTGCTACTCATTCCCGGCTCGTCCAATACCAAGATATTTGGCCAGCCCGGGCAAGGTGGAATCATCGTTCTGGCGATTCTGTCCTTCGGTTGGACCAGCCAGATGTGGCTGTTGTTGCTGGCCAATGCCTTCGTGTTTCTGGGTGTACAGATGCGTGCCGAATGGGTTGGCGGGCTGCTGGGGTTTGGTATCCTCTTCGTCCTGGGGAAAATTCAAAAACAGTTGTTAGGGATGGTGGTGGGTGGACTGTTGCTGTTTGCCCTGGCGTATACACTGGACCTGAAAATGGCCGGCCCCGACGGCCGCGACGGTGAAATCTCCGCCCGTGGGCTGGTAGCCCGGGTGCTGGCCGGCGTCGATCCCGATGCGGCCTCAAAAATGTCCGGGTCGGACTTTTCCACGTTCAAGGGCACCGTCGATTGGCGGACCTACTGGTGGCAGCAAATCTGGCACCGTATCAACCACAGCAAGTCCAATGCGGTCTTTTTCCTCGGCGAAGGTTTCGGTTACCCGATCGGCGACCTTGGGGCCTACGGTACGGACGGCATTCGCACCCCGCACAACATCTTCTTCTTCTCGCTTTGTTACAACGGCTGGGTGGGCGCCGGTTCGTTCATCCTGCTTCAAATTACGGTGCTGTACACGATGTTTAAGGCTTATTTGCGCACCGGCCAGTGCTTTGGCATCCTCTTCTGCGTGATCTGTATCGCCATGGGCCTGTTCGGCAACTTCTTTGAAACGCCCTACGGCGCTATTCCATATTACCTGGTCGTCGGCCTGTGTGCCGCGAGATTGTTCGAGCGGCCATCAACACCGGGAGCGCGAATTGCAAGCCCGGTCGTTTCGGCCATTTGACTGTCCTGATGTTGGCCATGTTGAATAAGTGGCACAAGTTCGATCTTCTCTGGCCCCGCTGGGTGCGACTGGCTCTTGGTGGTGTGCTGCTGATGGGGATCGGTCCGGCTTCAGCCAGGCAAATTTGGGTGGATGCTTCCGATTCCCGCTCCGCGGACATCGGCTTTGGCAGCCGCGAGCACCCGCTGCGCACCATCGCCTACGCCGCTAGTATCGCCGACGCCGGTGATGTGGTGACCATTAAAGCCGGCGATTATCACGAACCGGAAATCGTCATCCCCCGCTCGGGCAAGCCCGGCAGTCCCATCACCTTCATGGCGGAGCAGCCCGGCACCGTCCGCCTCATTGGTGGAAACGACGTGACGGATTACACCGACGACGAGAGCCTGATCCTGTGGGGCAAGCGACCGCGGCAACCGGAAAACAACGAGCTGTGGACCGGTGCGACGTACATCACCATAAGAGGACTGACGCTGCTTAACGCCCGCGGGGTGGCTGTGGCTGCGGGGGACGGCTGGCGCGTCGAAGACTGCCTGATTCGCGCTGCCCGGTTTGATGGGCTTGTAGCCCGTGGGAATGACATCGCCATAGAGCGCACGGTGGTTGAAAATGTCGGCAATAACGGCATGACCGGCGGGTTCGGACGAAACATCCGCATTTCTAATTCCATTATCCGCCGGTGCAATCGCATGGGAAACCCGCCCGGCGGAACATCCGGGGCAAGCAAATTCCTGTGGACGCATGGTCTGCGGATCGACGGACTCATCAGCTACGACAACTTTGGTTCCGGTTTCTGGCTGGACTGGGAAAACTACGACTACGAAATCACCGGCTCGACCCTCTTCGGCAATCATGCCGGCGACGCTCTTGAAAAGGGAAAGCTGGTGAAGCAGCCCTGGGCCGGCGCGGGCTTCTGGTCGGAAGGCAATCCCGGCCCGGGTCGGATTACCGGAAATCTGATCTACAGCAATCGCGCGGCCGCCATCGGAATCCTCGAAAGTAAAGACGTGACGATCGAGGACAATGACTTGTACGACTGCGGAGTTGGCATCGAGCTGCGCGACATGCTGCGCGACGACGACGAAACGAAGCGCACGCATTTGATCGACAATGTGGTGATCCGCAGGAATCGCTTCAAGGCCTGGACGGGAGATGCGGCTATCGCCACCAGCATTGGCCACTGGCAACGCGGGGGAAAACCGCGCGACTATGGCGTGATCGTCGAAGGAAATTACTTCGATCCCGGCGCGGTCCGTTCGATCGTGCAATGGCTGTCCAGAAAGCCGGCGACTTTTTCGGCGGCGATCGACCTGCTGGGCAGCCGTGGCAACCAGATCCGCCCGATCATCCCGCCGGCGATTCGGGTAACCACTCATGATACGCCTCTGGCCGAAGTCCGCCGGGCGCCGGGCGTGCGCTTCCGGCAGATCGCCAGCGATGAAGCCGAAAGCCTTTCCATCCGGCAGGCGATCACCGGTCATGCCATCGGGCAAGTGGTGCGCGTGCCGGCCTTCGGGCGAACGGCGTTCGTTCAGGAATCTCCGGTAGCCAGCAGTTGCCAGGTATATGACTTGGCCACGCGGGCGCATTTGAAACTGCTGTTGCCATCCCAGGCAGCTCGGCAGGCGCTGCAGGATGCCGACGTCCGCACGCACGCTTCGCTACGCCCCGCGTGGTTGTCCGTACGCCTGACGTCAGTCGATCCCTACGCGCTTGAAGCAGAGTTGCTGGCCGCACTCGGCACGGAAGGGAAAGAAGGTGGTTGAGATGACGAAAAGGGCAGAAAATCAAGCGATTACCGGCCTTTTGGAAGGCAAAGTCGGCAATGTCCGTTTGGTGCGAACCAGGTCAAAAAAGGTGAATTTGTCGGTGAATAGCATCCTAAATCCTATAAAGTAGACAATCGACAAGGACGATCTAAGACATACTGAAGAAACCTATGAGTGCTCCGCGTGTTAGCATTGGTCTGCCGGTTTTCAATGGCGAGAAATATCTCGAACTGGCCATCCGGTCTGTGCTGGGGCAAACCTATACCGACTTCGAGTTGATTCTTTCCGACAACGCTTCGACCGATCGGACCGAGGAGATTTGTCGAAAGTATGCCGCGATCGATTCGCGCGTTCGCTATCACCGCAATTCAACCAATATCGGTGCCAATAACAATTTCAATCACGCATTGAGCATGGCTACGGGGGAATTTTTTAAATGGGCCGCCTACGACGACCTCTGCCGGCCGAAGTACCTCGAACGCTGCGTTGCGGCCCTTGATGCCGATCCGAGAATTCTGCTCTGTCACACGCGAACCGCCATCATCGACGAAAGCGGGTGTTTCATCGACAACCGGCCCGAAGTATTGCGCGAGCATGGGCTGTCGGCAGACGAGTTGGCCGACCCGCCTCGTGGGCTGGACAAGGATTGCCCGGCCTGCCGGTTCCGGGAGATCATCCTGCATTCAAAATGGTGCTTTGAGATTTTCGGACTGATGCGTACCAGCGCCCTGCCTACGCGCTCGCCACTAGACGATTATTACGGCACCGACAAGGTGTTCATCGCCATGCTGGCGCTTAAGGGCAGGTTTTGGGAGGTGGACGAGGAACTGTTCCTGCGCAGGTATCACGCGGCGCAATCAAGCGAAATTCCCACACGAGCGGGGCGCGCGGCGTGGAGCGGCGTCACCACCCCGGGCCGGCACGATATCATGCAGTGGAAATGCTTAAGCGGCTACCACCACGCTATGCGCCACGCCCAGCTCAGGCCAACCCAACGATTGATGTGCTACGGCGCCCTCGCCCAGTACATCCTGCAATTTCACAAATGGCCGCGCGTGATAGGCCTGTCCAAGCGCCGACACTTCCGTTTCCCCCGGCGGCCGATGGCACGGACCGTCGATGAGCACGAGACCGTCGTACTAAAGTAAGCAATTCCCAACCGCGTTCTTAATCCCACTGACAGATGCCTTCAATGCAGGCGGCGCCGCCTTCGCGGTACCAGCCGTCGAGTTGTGCCTGATCTTTAAGCTGTTGTCCACGCGCGCGATCGACGACGAAGAAGGCGCTGGCCACATTCGATAGCCCTGACATGTCGCTCCAGAGCTTCTCGAACTGTGCAACGGGGAAAACGTCTTCCTGCCCGTGCCCCCATCGCTTCTTCACGTCCTTCAACGTGACATAAGTCGGCATCCGATGCGCCAGACCGCGAACGGCCGAGGCCACTTTTGCTTCGTCGCCCAGGTCGGCGCGCGCCAAACCGAATGCCGCAAGCAACTGATCGATATCGATCCACGTTGTCATCGAGTTATAATACGAGAGCACAAATTCATCCTGTTCCCGCGGCATGGCCAGCCCTTCGAGCAGGCGAGGCCGGCCATTCACTCGGGCTAGTCCACCTCCGCGGTCTTCCAAGCGCCGGCCGATTACCTCGAAGCTGAGACACGAGCCGCCGGTGATGTGCGCGCCCAGGACGCGCGCGTCCAAATCAGCCCCAAGCGTGTCGATATTATGAAGCATGAGATGCTTGAGGTTTGGCCGAGCCTGCAACATTTCCCGCAGCACACCATTGCGCAGCAGGTTGGGAATTTCATACCAGTGGCCCACCGGATGCATGCATTGTGCCGGCAAATTGTCGGTGTAGTCCGAACCCTCCCCCGCGGACCTGGCCCAATTAATCAGCGCCGCGTGCAAACTGTCACGCACCTTCTGCTTCTGTTCGTCCAGCATCTGATGCGACACCTCTTCCCAGGCAAAGCGCAGGTCTCTTTCCATCGGAATCAACCGCAGCCCCACTGCTCGGCCGGGAGAAAGCAGCACCGGGCCGGGATATTTGTAATTTTTCTGCGCCTGCAAAAACCCGGCAATCGCTTCATGCGTCAGCCAACTGGTGGTAATCACATGCGGCGGCATCACACCAAAGCGGCTGCCGGCCCGGCGGCTCTTGGCAAGATGCGTCTCAATGAAAGTCCGGTGTTTTCCGTTGAGTTTACAAAAGGGATAAAGCGCTTTAACCACGCCGGCCCCTTGCGTCCAACGAGAGCCTACACCAGCAGCCAGCGACACCACTGCGACCTGGCCGGCCGAAAGGGCCTCGGTACCGATTCGTTCAAAGTCGGCATGCTTGTTGTCGCGCAGGTCGATCAGGTCCGCCGGCAAAACGTCTTCGATGGTCGTGCTGGCTGGCAAGCGGTTTTGTGCCAGGCCGATCCGCCCGGCCTTCAAGTCGGCGCGAATCTGTTCGTGCGCTTCGCGGTCAAATCTGAGTTCCTGAAGAATCTGTCCCAGATCATGCTGGCCGGTGGCGGCGCGGGCACTTTGGGGTATGAGCCGGTGGAATACGCTGTCAACCGTCTTACTCATTTCGGGGTCGGACTGGCAGGCCTGCCCGAGGTGCTCTAACTCCGTGCGCAGCGCGGGGGATAAAGACCGAACGTCGCGACGAATCCATGCGGGCACCATAAGGGCATAGTAATGAGCCGGCAACATGGCATCGCCACCAATGCGTTTCTCGGCCCAGGTGCCGCGCTCGTTGATGGCAAAATCATAGACCACCGGCTCCATCGCAAATGGCAGCGCGTTCCGCAGTTCCTTCTTCAGTCCACTCATGATCGACTGCAAAAGCCCCTGGGCCTCGGCCTTGCGCTGTGGCGCGACGATGAAGCCCATCCCCCCGCCGGACATGCCGCCAAGCATCCAGAAGCCCCAGAAGTCCTCGCCAAGGACCTCGCGCGTGCGGGCGATGATCTGCTCGGTGTAATAGGTACTGGCCCAGGGGATGATGGCCTGGATCGGCCCGAAAAAATTATCCGTAGTGGCTCGAGCAAGGTCCTGAATATTCCCGGTTTTTAGGTCGGTCAGGATGCGGTCCAGCACGCCGAGGGCCTGCTGCCGCGCCGTCCATTCCTTTGCCGACCGCAGCAGGTATTTTTCGGAGACCATTTCGAGGATAGGCCCGACGTTCTGGGCCATTCCGCCGTGTACGAGCACCAGCGAGTCCTGCAAGGCTTTTCGAGTTGCGTCCGAAGCATCCGCGCGGTCCAGAATCTTGTGATTGGGAAGCAGCCGGCCGCGCGAGGTGAGTAGTTCCGGGTCGCCGGCTTGGGCGGGTGCGCCGGTGATGAGCTTGATGCCCGGCCACACCCCGCCGGAATCCTGCCACCCTCCGCCGGAACCGCCGATCCACTCGCCCAAGATTGCCCGCGCCGCGACGATCCGCCGATCCGCCTCGGTCATCGTGCCGACAGTATTGGTCGTCTGGCCGGTGGCGCGCATGCAGACCGAAATCAGCCCCGCCAACAGATTGGTCGAGACCGCCAGCCGAGAACCCTTGGGGATGTCGTTAATTTTCGAGACGATCTCGATGCCGAGACCGGCGCGCCCGGTCAGTTTCGCAAGAAGGTCTTCAAGACTCTGTTCAGAACCTTCCAGCCCCGGCGGCACCAGCCCCGATGCAATCACCGCCGCCTTAAGCAGGCCGAGATAATCCCGGGCAAAATCGAATATTTCGCCGAGCGAGCGAATCTCGGCGGAACTGCCCAGATCGACGCTGACCAGTCGCAGGATCGGTTCGTCGATGATCCTGAAGTAGGCTTCGACCGGCGGCTGGGCTACCGGATCGCGGCCATGAACGGCCAGGTCAATCGACACGTTCAGCACTCGTGCGCCTTCCGGGTAATCCATGCCCAGGAAGAAAATGTCAGACCAGCCTGAGTGGGTCAGGTCCATGCGAACGGGGGTTTTTTCGACGAGGAGCGGGAACAACCCAGTGACAGGATCCTTCTGCCGCATCTCCGGCCGAACCCGCAGCGGCTGATCGACCGGGTGAGTGATGCGGAACATCCACTGGTTGCCCTTAACCGAGCGAACCGACCTG
This sequence comes from Tepidisphaerales bacterium, assembly GCA_038234815.1. Classification (GTDB taxonomy): domain Bacteria; phylum Planctomycetota; class Phycisphaerae; order Tepidisphaerales; family Tepidisphaeraceae; genus JBBQSU01. The sequence goes on from JBBQSU010000021.1 coordinate 7,896, forward strand.
CGGACCTGATTGGCCAAGGTCTGAAAAGCCAAGTCCTTATAGGTCGCGGCCAAAGCCGATGAAAGCTGATCGCTGGGACCATCGGCAGCCAGCGAAGCGAGGAATGTTTCGATCGCTTCTTCGAACCGCCGGCTCAGCAGTTGCTGGTAGCCCGAGAAGGAAATCGAACCAGCCACGCCACTGGCCAGGCGGACCGGAAGGATGAAACGATGAATGGCATAAAGAAAGAAGAGCGCGCGGACGCGCTGGTATAAATTCGCGCAGGTTCTTCGGAAGGCATCGAGTTGCCTGCAATGGCCGAGCAAGTCGTCCAGCGAAGCATCGGCCAGAAGCGTTTCCAGCGATTGGTTACGAACCTCGGGCAGGTCCGACGTGATGACATCAATCAGATTCGGGTTCATCGTGACACCTTCTGTGATGCCAACAATTCAACCAGTTGGGCCAAGACATCCTCGCGGTCCTTGCCGGCCATAGCCAGCGCCAGTTGGGCGGTCAGTATGCCGTACTTAGCGCCCACGTTATATCTTGAGCCGGCAATCTCGATGGCCAGGTATCGTTCTCTTCGAGACAATTCGGCCAGGGCCGACGAAAGCGTGAGATTTTCGCCGGGTTTGAGGTCCGCCAGCTGGCTGCGAAGCAGGTCCAGAACCGTAGGCGTAAGAACGTGCATCCCGAAGAAGCAGAGATAATGCCCGGCGCGCAGGCCGGGCACGATGAGTTGTTGTTCGGCCTGCGTGGGTGTGGGCTTCTCCAGCACGCTTTCGACCTCATACAATCTGGATTGCTGCGGGACTCGCCGGCCGCCGATCGCGCCGAAATAAGGGAGCATGGTTTCGCGCGTAGGCTGGACCGCCGACACGGTACAACCATTGGCCTCGGCCACCGCAACCAGTTCCTGTGCGCATCGCGTGGCCGATCCGCTGACATACAGGTGATCCGACACCAAGTGTACGAATGGTGCGTTCCCGACAAAACTTGCGGCACGAAGCAGCGCATCGCCATACCCACGAGGGTTATCCTGCTCGACAAACGACAATCGTGCGGCGTGTTGCCCCGCGGCATCCTTGTAGGGCTTCTGGTCGCCGGGGCAGATGACCACGGCGATCTGCTCCACGCCGGCGCTGAGTACCTCATCGACGATAATCTCCAGCGCCGATTTTTCGATGCCGTCGCGGTCCACAAGGCGTTGCAGCGGAAGGATGCGCTGCGTCTTCCCCGCTGCCGTAATAACGGCTTTACTGATTTTCATGTCGTTTGCTCTTTCCGGTAAGCCGATGATCAAGCCACCGGGTCTATTTTCGGCGATTTTGGCTTGATGCTCAATGGTCAGGGATTCACTGATAATTCGTTCGTGAGTGAGCAGATTATCGGTCGATTTTACTGAACATAGGATGGGACAGACAATTTGACGGCCTGCGAAACAATTTTGCCGAGGCCGCGTTTTATAAGCTATAGTTGCTCACGTGAGCATAAAATTTTTACCCCTAACCCCGGAGTTGCGTATGTTGTCCGACAAAACAATCGTTCTTGAATCGCTGGAATCCCGAACGCTACTGAGCGCCAGCCCGACGATTCTGGCCGACCGCGAGGCGATCATTGCCGATCGCGCCGCGATCAAAGCAGATCGACTGCAAGGTAACGCCACGCTGGCAGCAGACCGCTTCGCCATTCGAGCGGCCCGTTTGCAGCGCATCCAGGAAGCTATTCCCAAACGAGAGCAGCTTAAAGCCGATAGTTTGAACGGCCGGGCGAACCTGGCAGCAAGCAAGGCGCAGATTAGAATCATCCTGCTCAATGATCTGAGAACCCTCGCAGCGGATAGGAAGGCCATCAAGGCCGCCCGCTCGGATGCTACGGCCCGCGCGGCAGCCGAGGCTACCTACGCGGCCGACAAAGTGACCTTCAAGAATGACAAGGCAAATGCGGTGGCGCAGATCAGAGGTTTCTCGAAGTCATATGCCGAAACATTGAAAGCCGATCGCGAGCAAATTCATCTGGCCTTGGTAACGGACACGCCAGCCATTCTCGCGGCCAAGGCAACGCTGGCCTCGGATCGCTCGGCAATTTTGATCGAGTTGGCCGACGATCGGACGACGCTGGCTGCAGACTTGACCAAACTGGCCACCGATCTCAAAAATCACGCGTAAGCACGTTGCGGGTTCTTGTGCATTTGAGTTAGTGGGCCGGAGATTGTTGGACCGAGCGGACGCAACGGACGAAGTTGTTGATTCGCACGACGTCGCCTTGCGGTCCACGGCCTTGGGGGAACGCGCCGGGATCACCGGCCTTGGGGTCGCTGCGCTGCGCGCCGGCACCGTGAACGTCCATCAACTTCGCTTCGCCGCGATCGGGCGGGAAGCGCATCCACCCCGTAGCCCTGCCGAACGCAATGTAAACCGCAGCGGTGCCCATGCGCTCGATCGGGCTGTCAAGGTGCGTAGTGCTGGTCCAGTAGAAGGGGTAATCGCCGTCGGTGAGCTTCGTCAGTTTGAAAACCGGATCGATCGCTGGACTGCGCGTGTAATCCACGATGCTTTGCAGCTCCTTGGCATTGGGCAATCGCCAATCGGAATGCCCGGCCAGTTTCATGGCTTGCGCAAATCCCAACGCGTCCTGCCAGTTCATTCCGCGACCGCTGTCGGCCTTGGCCCACATCAGGTTCGTCGCTTGATCGGTGATCGTGCCGTCAGAGTTATCGTGAAAGTTGTTCTTACCGTAACCATCATTGCCGCGAACGTAACGCACATAAAGGCGATGAAGTTCGTGGCGCACGGCCGGCCCACGGAATTTCGGGTATCCCTTGATCCGGCCGTCAGCGAAATTCACGCCGAAGACCGTCGACTGGCCGTTCATGGTGGTGCCGATGTACTCGGTGGAAGACCAATCCTGGCAATCGATTGCGCGCTCGCCTCTGGCCTCGTCGCCGTAAACAAACCCGAAGTACCGCGTGTCGAGGTAGGGCCTTGAATCTTCGGGGGACTGGTGAAAGCCCCCTCTGAAATCGATCAGCGAATAGAGTTCTTTGATCGTCGGCATGCGCCAGTCGTTGTGCCCGGCCACACGACATTTTGATGCTCCAGCCACGGCATCGTCCCAGGGGATTTTCTCTCCGCGGGCCTGTACCCAGGTCAAGCCGGTATTCAGATCGGTGATGGTGCCGTCGCGATTGTCGTTGTACTTGGGCTGCGGTCCTGCGTATTGGGCATCCTGCCCAAAGAAAGGCTGCCCCGGCTTTGGTGCTGCGATCTCACCTGAGGTGTCGTAGCACTTGTCCTGCCCCGTATCGACCACGACGTACCGCAATTGGCCGGCCTGGGTGCCGGGCTTAAGCTGCTGGGCGAACGCCCCAGGGGACAGCAGGAGGAGGAAGATCGCGGCAAGGAATCGTCGTTGAGACATGGCCGCTCTCCAGAGTAAACAGTTGCGCACCGGTGCAGATGTTATGCAGAAACGAACCGGGCCGCGATTGTAATAATCGCGACCCGGTTGGAGGAGGAATTTCTTTGTCCGTGAAGAATTACTTCTTATCCTTCACTTCGAATTCGGCATCGATCACGTCCTCGTCCTTTTTCTTTTCGGACGAGGCTTGATCAGCCGGGGCCTCCGGAGCAGGTCCACCGGCGTCGGGGTTTGCCCCGGCGGCTGCGGCCTGGGCCTTGTACATCTCTTCACCCAGCTTATAGCTGGCCTGGGTGAGGGCCTCGGTGGCTTTCTTGATCCGGTCGCCGTCGTCGCTTTTTACGGCGTCTTTGAGCGCGGTCACCGCCGACTCGATGTTCCCGCGAATCTCACCACCCACCTTATCGCCATAATCCTTGAGTGACTTTTCGGTCTGATAAATCAGCGCCTCGGCCTGATTCTTAGCGTCAATGGTTTCGCGCTTGGTCTTGTCGTCAGCCTCGTGGGCTTCGGCGTCACGCTTCATCTTCTCGATTTCTTCCTTGGTCAGCCCGCCGCTGTTCTGGACGGTCACCTTGCTCTCCTTGCCGGTGCCTTTGTCCTTAGCGCTGACGTTGAGGATGCCGTTTACATCGATGTTAAACGCCACCTCAATCTGCGGCACGCCACGCGATGCCGGCGGGATGCCTTCAAGGTTAAACGTGCCGAGCAGGCGGTTGTCTTTGGCCAGGGGCCGTTCACCCTGCAGCACATTGATCGTGACGGCGTTCTGATTGTCGGCAGCGGTCGAGAAGACCTCGCTCTTGCTGTGCGGGATGGTGGTGTTGCGGGGAATCATAACCGTCATCACGCTTCCCATCGTTTCAACACCCAGACTGAGCGGGGTGGCATCGAGAACGAGGATGTCCTTCACGTCGCCCTTGGCGATCGCGCCCTGAATGGCCGCGCCCACCGCAACCACTTCGTCGGGGTTAACCGTCTTGTTCGGCTCCTTGCCGTTGAAGAGGTCTTTGACCAACTTCTGCACCATGGGCACGCGGGTCGATCCACCCACCAGCACCACTTCTTCGATCTGGCCCGGGGCGAGTTTGGCGTCTTTGAGCGCGTCAATCACCGGCTGGCGGCATTTTTCCACCAGTGGGGAGATGAGTTGCTCGAAGCGGGTTCGGGTGATGGTCATTTGCAGATGCTTTGGCCCGGAGGCGTCGGCGGTGATGAACGGCAGGTTGACTGTCGTTTCCATCGCGCCCGAAAGCTCGATCTTGGCCTTTTCCGAGGCTTCCTTCAGCCGCTGGAGGGCCATCGCGTCCTTGCGGAGATCGATTCCCTCCTGCTTGCGGAATTCCTCGGCGATGTAATTGATGAGTTCTTCATCAAAGTCATCGCCGCCTAAGTGCGTATTGCCATTGATGCTCAGCACTTCAAACACGCCGTCACCGACGTCCAGCACCGAAACGTCGAACGTTCCGCCACCCAAATCGAAGACCAGGATTTTCTCATTCTTCTTTTTGTCCAGGCCATAGGCCAGCGCGGCAGCGGTAGGCTCGGGCAACACGCGCAACACCTTCATGCCGGCGATTTCCCCGGCATCCTTGGTGGCCTTTCGCTGGGCGTCATTAAAGTAAGCTGGCACGGTGATGACCGCCTCGGTCACTTTTTCGCCGAGGTAGTCCTCTGCCGTCTTTTTCAAGTCTTGAAGGATGTAACTGCTGACTTCCTCCGGGGTGTATTCCTTCCCGCGGATTTTCACCTTCACCATGTCTTCCGGTCCACCGGTGATTTCGTAGGGGACCATCTTTTCTTCCTGAGCCACCTCGCTGTGCCGACGGCCCATGAAGCGTTTGATGGAGAAGACGGTGTTCTTGGGATTAGTCACCTGCTGGTGCTTGGCGGTCTGGCCGATGAGGCGTTCGCCTTTCTCAGTAAACGCGACCGTAGAGGGGGTAAGGCGATTGCCGGCAGAGTTAATCAGCACTTTGGGCTGATCGCCTTCCATGATCGCAACCACGCTGTTGGTTGTTCCTAAGTCAATTCCAATAATTTTAGCCATGATATCTCCTTTGTCGGACGGGACAGACCCGAACGACGCAATGGCAGAGGCAAAGAACGTGCCAAAAGGTCAAACCGCCACAAGTGCTTATCACATTGCAATTTACAAGATCGAGTCGGAGCAGGTCATTATGCCAAATCGACAGAACGCCCCAGTCTGCTGCCAGTCTGGCGTAGGACTATCCCCGACGGGCCGCGCCCCCACCAAATGACGGACGCAGGGAGTCTTCGTCCCAGGCATCATCGCCGGCGACGGCGCAGACTCAGGGCTGGCAGGCCTAGCACCAGTCCCATCGCCACTGAAGGTTCGGGGACCGCCGTAACGACGATCGCGTTGACACCGTTATACGTTACGCCGAACGCGACGTGATTGTCTTCCGACAGGCCGTCTTTGGTCGGGTCAAAATCGAAGGGCATCTGCCCCCCGTCGTTAAGGCCCAGATTGGCCAGGTATTGGACGGTCTGCGTCACACCGTCGATGGTGATTGTCCCACCTTCTCGGGCCAGTTCGATCAGCCCCGTGCCGGTCCAGGCCAATAGCGCCGTGTTATCACTTCCCGTACCGGTCATTTCGGCCTGAAATACCACCAAGCCGTGTTCGTTGACCATCGGGGCTGAAACCGTATCGATCGTGCCGATAGTGCTACCGTTCACGCTTAAGCCGGAATGGGCGATTTCCTGAGCAACAGACGTCACGGGGTCGAAGTAGTAAACGGAATCTCCGATCGTAAACGCGGCTTTGCCGGTCGCGGTCACTTCTGAACGGACGGCATCGCCGGAAGGGTTGGAAAATTGGTGCACCAGTGCGCTGGATGAGCCGTTGTCATAGATCAAGGCGTTATCCCCGCCCGTGACAGTCGGGCCGCCGGAGGAGGCGGTGAGCGTTGCCGCGTAGAGCGTGCCGGTGGGCGTGGCACCGAGCAACTGGGTCGGACGGGCGTCGTAATAAACCCCGGGACCAAAGTTAACCAGGCCTTCGGTTACGCGCGTCGCGGCGCTGGCGGCATTGCCGATCGGCTCCTCCTGAATAATCCCCTTCCCCCTTCCGTTCTCAGCCAGAAAAACCGCAGATTCGCCTGAGCCGCTGCCGGTAAAGACTTTCTTTGTTCCACGGGGCGGAGTGGGAGAATTAAACGCTTGGATCGATCCGCTGTCGTTGATGACAGTGGTCGCGCCACTCGGCCCGGTCTGACCGGCCAGCATAATCACTTCAGCAGAGTTGATCTTGCCGCTAATGAGCACACTGCCGGCGGCGTTGACGGTGATGCCAGCGACGTTGTGATAGGCGAAGGTGTTGGACAGGTCATGGTCGGCGAGAAGTTTATAACCCGATCCTCCCACGGCTCGACCAAATGCACCTGAGATCGACCCGGAGGGGTCCGCAGCGTCGGCCGAGAAGACCACGCGACTGCCCGTAAAGGCGAGATTCGAAAATGTTTCGAAGTTGTAGCCGGGCGAATCGAACGCGCTGCCGTAAGCCGCAGCGAGAATGGCGAAGCTCCCGGCATCGCTCTGCTGCTTATAAATGACAACAGTGTTGGCGCTGGCGTCGATGATCGCGGCGACTTTTTTGCCGTCGCTCAGGACGACTTGCCGAACGGTATCGAGCGTGCCAAATCCGCCGTCGGTGACGAGGGTTTCAAAAGGAAGCCCAGCTGCGGAAACAAAAGACGCTACTGAAAAAGCCCCGACTCCGGTGGCCAGATAGACCTTGCGCATTGTCTCACCCTCTCCATCCCCCGGCACGACTGGCGCGAATCCGTTCGCGCTGATGAATAACCAAGTTACCGGACGTACCCGGAAAGGCAAGTTATTTCCCAAACAACGCGAAAGATGAAATCGTCCCAATATATTACTGAACGAAATCTCACGGGGCTATTTCGGCGGCCCACCGCCTTCTAAATCGCCCGACCGCCGCACGCGCACGTAGTCAATCCGCATGTCGCCGGGCGGTCAAACCTGCTGCATCTCCTGGTCCATGACCGCGACGACATCGGTTTGCCCTACCGGATCGACCGCGGCGCTGGCTTCGGCGAACAGCGCCTGCTGCTGCAGTCGCCGGCGGCGTTTCATCCCATCCCCACCCAGTTCCACTCGCCCCGCGCCTACCGTCGCCTCCAGTTCATCCACCAGCGACTTGCTGGGCTTGACGGACAAGTCACGGTCCAGGCGCAGCGTCACCCGCTGGCCCTGTCCGGCTTGCACCTTGATGTACACTTCGCGCGTGCCTTTATGGCCTTGCAGCGTCGAACGCACCTTTTCCAAATCCGCAGGAGCGTCCGTCAGCTTGTCCAGCTTGATGCCGATGCTGGTCGTCAGCCGATCAACCGCCAGCTCGATCGGAATTACTTCATTGACCAGCAGGCTGGGGGTTTCGCGTTTCTTATCCACCTTGCCACGCACCAGCACGATCGATTCGACGGCGACCGCATCGGGGTATTTTGCGGTCACCTCGGCAAAGGTTTCGGCAAACATCGTGGCGTCGATCTGACCGTCGAGGTCCTCAAGCGTGAGGATCGCCATGGCCTTTCCGGCGCTTTTCCCGTTGCGAGTGATGACCTTTTTCACCTTGTTAATCATCGCCCCGATCATCACTTCAGTGCCTTCGCTACATGCCACGGCCTCCCGCGTGGAACTGGTGGCGTATCGAAGCAACGCATCTTCGTGGTCGGTCAGGGGGTGACTGGTGATGTAAAAGCCCAGTAGTTCCTTCTCGAGTTTCAGCAACTCGCCTTTGGGCAATTCGGGGATGTCGGGCAGACCGGTGGATATTCCAGCCCGCACCGGCGCCTGCGCCGGCGCGCCGAACATCGCCATCTGTCCCGACTTGCGATCGCTTTGCGCCTGCTGGCCCATTTCCACTGCCCGGTCCAACACGTGCAGCAGCGACGCACGCTTCTCGCCGGCCCCGCTAAACGCGCCGCACTTCACCAGCGCCTCGATCGTCGATCGGCTGACCGCCCGCAGATCAACCCGCTCGCAAAAATCGTATAAACTTCGGAACGGACCGGCTTTGGCGCGCTCGGCGATAATCGTTTCCACGGCCTTTTCCCCCACCCCCCGAACCGCCATCAGCCCGAACCGAATCACCCCCTCCTTCGCCGCTGCCACCTTTCGTTTTCCCTTGCCCGCCTTCTCCACATAACTGGGTGTGAAATCCATATCCGAAACATTCACGTCCGGCGGAAGCACTTTGATCCCCCGGGTTCCGTCCGGGCCGGTCAGCTTGCGACACTCGTCGATGTATTCGACCACCTTTGTCGTATCGCCCATTTCAAACGTCAGCACCGCCGACATGTATTCCACCGGGTGATAGGTCTTCATGTACGCGGTCTGAAACGCCACAATGGCGTAGCGCGTGGAGTGCGATTTATTAAACCCATACCCGCCGAACTTCAGGATGTGATCGAAAATCTCCTCGGCCTTCTGCTTGCTCACGCCCTTGTTCATAGTCCCTTTAAGAAAATCCGGCTTGAACTTGGCAATGGTCTCGCTTGCCTTCTTGCTGATGGCCTTGATCAGCTTGTAGGAATTGCTCAGTTCGATCCCGCCGAGCTGGTTGAAAATCTGCATCACCTGTTCCTGGTAGACCATGATGCCGTAGGTCTCTTTCAGGATCGCGTCCATGATCGGATGAATGGAAGGCACCGGCTCGCGGGCGTGCTTGCGATTGCAATAGGTCGGGATCAGCTCCATCGGACCGGGCCGATACAGCGCATTGGCCGCGATCAGGTCTTCCAGCCGGTCCGGCTGCATTCGCATCAGCAGGTCCTGCATTCCGCCGGATTCAAACTGAAAAATCCCTCGGGTTTCCCCGCGGCCAAACGTCTCCAGCACCTTTTTGTCGGCAAAATCGATCTTCTCGATATCAATGCTCAGGCCCTTGGTGCGCTTCACAAGCTCGATAGACCGCGTGAGGGTAGTGAGCGTGCGCAGGCCCAGGAAATCCATCTTCAGCAGGCCGCATTTTTCGCTGATGGGGCCTTCAAACTGCGTCAGGACGTTGCCATCCTTGTCCCGGCAAAGCGGGATGACATCATCGAGTGGCTGGTCGGCGATAATCACCCCGGCGGCGTGAACGCCGGAATTGCGACACAGTCCTTCCAGCCGTTTGGCGATGTCGATCACCTGCGTGATCGTCGGATTTTCCTTGTACATCGCCCGCAGATCGGGCACATGATCCAAAGCCTTGTCCAGGGTCATGCCCGGCGTGCCGGGAATCAGCTTGGTCAGCTTATCGATCTCGCTAAGCGGCACGCCCAGCACGCGGCCCACGTCCTTGCACGCGGCCTTGGCCGCCAGCGTGCCGAAGGTGATGATCTGCGCCACGTGCCCGTATTTCTCACGGACGTATTCAATGACCTTCTGCCGGCCTTCCTGGCAGATGTCGATATCGATATCAGGCATCTCGTTGCGGCTTGGGTCCATAAACCGCTCAAACAACAGGCCGTATTGAATCGGATCGACATTGCACAGCCCGAGCAGATATCCCACCATCGTCCCCACACCCGAACCCCTGGCCCCCACCGGAATGCCGTTGTCGCGCGCGTAGTTGCAGAAATCCCACACGATTAAAAAGTATGAGCAGAAATTCTTCAGGCAGATCAGGCTTAGTTCGTATTGCAGCCGCTGGCGGACTACGGGCGAGACCTCCATCTTGCCGTACCGCCAGACCAAGCCGTCTTCACATAGCTGTCGCAGGTATCGCTCGTCGTCTTTCATCACCGCCGGGGTCGCCGCATTGGCAGGGGTGGTCGCGCTTTCCGTGCTGGCCGATTCCGGCTTGGCGGTGGTAACGCTCGCCTGCGCATGGGGCGTGTCGCGCAGCTTGTCCTTCGGAACTTTGTAGACTGGAGCGTATCGCTTGGAAAAATCCAGTTCGACATTGCACATACGCGCGATGCGCAGGGTGTTGGAAATCGCCTCGGGATAATCCGCCAGCGCGGCAGACATTTCCTGCGGGGTTTTCAGATACAATTCCGACGAATACTTCAGCCGGCTTTCGTCGTTAATCTGCTTGTTCATGCTGATGCAGCACAAGCAACCGTGCGGATGGTGATCGTCCTGATTGAGAAAATGCACGTCATTCGTGCCGACGATGCCCACACCCATTTTCCTGGCCAGATCGATCAACTCTGGATTGACCGCATCCTGCTCCGCGACGCCTTGCTTCTGCACCTCGATGAAAAACCGCTCGGGTCCAAAAATCTCCAGATACGTCTCGGCAATATGCCGGGCGGTCTTGGCGTCGCGTTTCATAAACGCCTGGGCCATTTCCCCGCCCAGGCAGGCACTGGTGACGATCAACCCGCGATTGTGTTCCCGGAGAATCTCCTTGTCGATCCGCGGTTTGTAGTAAAAGCCCTCCCGATAGGCCCGGCTGGAAAGCTTGATGAGATTTTTGTACCCCTCCAGATCGGCCGCCAACAGCAGGAGATGAAACGCCGCCTCCCCGGCGCTGCCGGTCGGGGTTGATTTGTCCCCGCGATGCCCGGGGGCCATGTAGGCCTCCATCCCCAGGATCGGCTTAACGCCTACTTTCAGACACTCGCTGTAAAACTCCACCACACCGAACATGCACCCGTGATCGGTGATCGCCAGCGCCTCCATCCCGCTGGCATGAGCCTTCTTGGCCAGGGCCGCGGGCTTGCAGGCGCCATCCAGCATCGAATAGTGCGAATGAACATGAAGATGGACAAAACTGTTATCGGGCATACCCGTCATTGAAGCACCCGAGTTGGCGAAAATAAAGCCGCTGCCGGTAAGTATTTCTTCTTCGGCGTGGCCCGTTCGGCCAGACGAGCGGCAAACCGAACGCCGGTGCGAAAAATACCTCTAAATAAGCCCCTTCCTTGACACTGGCCCGCGCGCTTTTTAATACGGCTCATTGGAAAAGTTCTATTTATCGAAAGGGTGCGCTCATCGTGAACAGCTTTGTCGAAGGCAACGCTTGCGTGGTCGGTCTGCAATGGGGCGACGAGGGCAAGGGAAAGATCGTCGATTTCCTGTCCGAGCAGGCCGACGTGGTCGCCCGGTATTGTGGCGGGGCCAACGCCGGCCACACCGTGCGCATTGGAAAGGAAAAGTACGCAACGCACCTGCTGCCCGTCGGGGTTTTTCGGCCCGGCGTGATGAACCTGATCGGCAACGGCGTGGTGCTGGACCCGGTGGTGCTGTTCAATGAGATTGACGAGTTCACCGCCCGCGGGGTGAGCATCTCGCCGACCAACCTGCGTATCAGCTACAAGGCTCATGTGGTCATGCCCTGGCATTTTCTGGAGGACGGTGCCCGCGAGAGCAAGGCCGAGGCCGGCGCCATCGGCACGACCCGTCGCGGAATCGGCCCCACCTACGCCGACAAAATGCACCGGACCGGCGCGATCCGCGTGGCCGATTTGCTCAACGAAGACCGTCTGCGCCAAAAAATCGACAGCGTTGTCGCCGATAAGAACCGGCAGTTTAGCGCGATGTTCGACAGCCCGCCGATGGACGCTTCGGCGATTTTCGAACAGTACCGCGACCTGGGTCGGCGCATCGGCCCGTTCGTGGATGACGTCGGCCACCTGCTGATTCAGGCCTACAAGGCCGGCAAGCGCGTCCTGTTCGAGGGCGCGCACGCGGCTTTGCTGGACATCGATCACGGTACGTTTCCTTATGTGACCAGTTCCAACTGCAGCGCCTTGGGATTGTTCACCGGCGCGGGCGTTCCGCCGCAGATGGTGAAGAATTTTATCGGAATTATGAAGGCCTATAGCACGCGCGTGGGTGGCGGGCCATTTCCCACCGAGCAGGACAACGCCATCGGCAACACCATCAGAGAGCGTGGTAACGAATACGGCACGACGACGCGCCGCCCGCGCCGCTGTGGCTGGTTTGATGCCATGGCCGTCAAATACAGCGTCGAACTCTGCGGGATTACGTCCGTCTGCGTTACGCTGCTGGACGTGCTGAGCGGTCTCAAGCAATTGCAGGTCTGCGTGGGGTACAACCACAAGGGTACGCGGCTGGACTATTTCCGCGCGGACATGGACACGCTGGCCGAGGTTGAGCCGGTGTACGAAACGCTCGCGGGGTGGTCGCAAGACATCAGCGCCTGCCGGGCATTTGCCGACCTGCCGACCGAAGCCCGGCAATACGTCCAGCGGCTCGAAAGCCTGATCGGCGTCCCGATTCAAATGGTCAGCGTAGGCCCGGACCGCACGGCGACCCTGATGCGCTAGCCCGGCCGTCATATCATCACCGACTGCCCATCGGCCAACATTTGCCGCAGGTTTCTCGTGTCGATCGTGCGCACGTCGCCGGTCGATTTCATCGCCAGCACCGCGGCCACGCCCGCCGCCTCGCCGGTCTGATTCATGTTCACCATCACCCTTATCGCTGCGTGTGCCATTGCATCGGCATCGATCATGCGCCCGGCCACCAGCAGGTTGCGATAGGTTCCGGGCACCATGCTGCGATAGGGAATTTGATAAAAGGTCGGATCGACCGCAACCGGCTGGCGCCACTGTGAAACTTCCGAAGGAAGACCCGGCCGAACCCACTCCTGCCGGCCATCGAGATACATGAAAGTGATGCCCGGCTTGTCCTGGTGATGCACGTCCACGCGGTAACTGCCATTGGCAATGGCGTCATCAAACCGCCGGCCGGTCAGCACATCAGTCCCGGTCAGTTGATACTGGCAGCGCACGTGGCGCGTCTCGCGGATGCCCACCCGTGCGGGCAATCCCTGCAGCGTGATGTTCTGCCCGGGAACGTACTTACGAATCGTGTCCATGATCGCCCGCACCTGCCTGCGGCCTTCAATCTCCGCGCGGGTGAGGCCCTGGCTTTCGGCGCAGTTTTCGTGATAGACGCGCGTGCCCGCCAGCATATAACTGCCGGCTCCGGGCAGATCGGCACCCCAGGCAAAACCTTCGGGCAGATTGAATTCGCTGCCGTGTTTGCGAAACAGCTCGCTGAGATTGGTCCCGCGCACGCTATCCCACCCTGCGAACGTGGCGCAGGTGGTGGCCGGCTGAAAATGCCCGGCCTGATACGTCGGACTGCCCAGCCGTTGGCACACGTCGCCATCGCCGGTGGCGTCGATGAACATCTTTGCCCGGATCGCCTGCCGGCCGCTTTTCCCTTCGACGATAATTGCCTCGACCTGCTCGGCGCCCGCGATCGCGGCCACGAACATCGTGTGCAGCATGGGCGTGATCGCGCTCTCCTGCACCAGTTCATCCAGCTCGATCTGCATCTCCCAGGGATTAAACGCCCACGCCCAATGCGGGCTGCGGTCGCGCTCGGTGACGGAACCCCGCTTCTTCAGCCGCGCTATCAATTCCAGGGTCAGCCCGCCGATGATCTGCCGCTCGAACACCGTATCTTTTGGTGAATGCCAGACGTTCACCAGCGATAACGTCGCCACCCCGCCCAGCGCCCCGGCCTTTTCCACCAGCACCACCTTGGCCCCCAGGCGCGCGGCCCGAACCGCAGCAAAAACCCCCGTACAGCTTCCGCCCAAAACGCAAACGTCGCAGTCGGCGATGACGGGAATTTCTCTGGCCGATTCCTGTATCAATTGGCTCATCCCTACACTCCAAAAATGGCCGAAGTATGGCCCGGACTGACTATCTCTCGTGCGTCTCCAGAATCCGCCGGATCACGCTGGACGTACTTTTTCCATCGATGAGTGGGGCCAGCCCCACCCTCCCGCCATGGCCTTCAACAAAATCCCAGCCCACCACGTCCTGTTTCTTGTAATCGGCACCTTTGACCAGCACCTCGGGCTTGATCGCGCGGATCAGTTCGAGCGGGGTGTCCTCATCAAAGCGAATCAGGTAATCGATGCTTTGCAATTCCTCCAGCACGCCGATCCGATCCGCCTCGCCGACGATCGGCCGGTTCGGGCCTTTCAGTCGGCTGATGCCCTGATCGGTATTCACGCCCACCACCAGCACGTCGCCCTGCCGGCGCGCCCACTGAAAGTATTTCACATGCCCCAGGTGGATCAGATCGAAACAGCCGTTGGTGAAAACGATTTTTCTGCCCTGCGCACGGTGGCGGGCCAACTCCAGCAGCAGATGCGTCAGCGAGCGTTCCTTCCCCGCATGTTCGGTCCCTTCGGTCATCAGGTCGTGAATGATCTCCTGCCGGGTGATGGGCACGCAGCCGAGCTTTTCCACTTCCAGCCCGGCGGCGACATTGGCCAGCGCCGCAGCGTCGTGCCAGTCGGCGCCGGCCGCGCGCGCCAGGCACAGCGTTGCCAGCACCATGTCCCCGGCTCCGGTCGCATCGGCCACCTGACGCGGACGCGACGGCAGAAGTTGCCGCGCACCGTCGCGCGTTGCCAAAAAACACCCGCGGTCGTTCAGCGTGATCAGGACCGCTTCCACATCCAGCGACGTAAGCAGCCGCCCGGCGGCCCGTTCGCATTCCTCGCTCGTGCGCGCCGGCAACCCCGTCGCGCGCTCGGCCTCCGGGCGATTCAGCTTGATCGCAGTGGCACCGGCGTACTTGGCGTAGTCGTTCAGCCGCGCTGGATCGATCAGCACCGGCACGTTGCGCGCCCGGGCGATCTCGATCAGCCGCTGGCACACGCTCGCAGGCAACGCGCCTTTGTCATAGTCCTCCAGGCACAGCACGCTGCACCCGTCCAGAAATTTTTCCGCCCGGCTGACGATTTCCCGGCTTGATGGCTCGTCAAGCGGCCGCGATTCTTCCACGTCCAGGCGCAGCATCTGCTGATGCGATCGATCCTCACTTGATCCGAGCAGCCGCGTTTTCTCCACTGTCGGCCGACCCGGCACGCGTACCAGCCCCGAGGCATCGGCGCCAAGGGCAGCGACGTGGGCCCGAACCTTCTCCCCGCAGGCATCATCCCCCACCACCCCCACCGCCCGCACCTTCGCGCCCAGCGTGGCCAGCCCCGCCAATACAAACCCCGCCCCGCCCAGCCGGTGCTCTTCCCTCGTAAATCGCAGCACCGGGATCGGCGCTTCCGGGCTGATGCGCTCCGTGCGGCCAAACAAGTACCGATCGAGCATGAAATCGCCGACCAGAACGATCGTGCTTTCCGCGAGCCGTTCGACCAGTTCAATCAATCGCGTAGACATGGGAACAATTGTAATCCATCGATTGAAACTATGCAGTGCCGACGCCCGGGCCGGCCCGGAGCACCTCCACCTACCCTGCCCGACGCCGCGCCCGGACCGGCCCGCGTGTCCCGGGACGGAGTTCTGGAAATGCAAGAAAGGTGATCTCTCGCCCTCGAGAATCGATAACCTCTTGCAAAAGAGCAGGTTACGAAATTTGCCCTCCGCAAAAAGGGGGTCCAAAGGGGGTCCCGAAGAGGTCCCAATGGGGTCCTTTTGCGTTTCCAAGAGTGTTTCGGCGGGATTCTGAACAGTGACGTCTGGGTCCGACATTTTCGATCGATCGAAACCCACAGTCACAGGTCCGGCTCCGACGGACGATTGTCCGCGCCCGAATTCAACGTCGCGAGAGGAACCGCTCGCGCAAGCGCTGACGGCCGATTGGGCAATCACAGGAACCAATTGAGGGTTGGACATAACGATAGTCCTCTACCCTATGGCACGGATTTGGCCCGAAGGTGCGCAAATTGGCGCCAATTCGCGCAACTTGGAGTGCCGCAAAATGGAATTAAACCACTGACAACACAGGGTTTATAAAAATTTTATAATTTTTTTGAATAGGTCAAAACTTGGTGCGCTTTTTTTCGCCAATTCGCGCACCACTTTCCTACGCCCCCCATGGATCGACTCGCGCGGAAGGCTTGACTGACGAGCAGAATGAAAACGGTGGAAAAAAAGATTGATCCGAATCGTACAGATCAGCTCGCCCGCGGATACGGGCTACGCTGGAGATGGACAAAATAAACAATGACTCCGTAATGTCCGACGAGACGAAGCCGGTCGGATCGTATGTCTGGCCAAGCCTTTCTTAGTCCAAGCGCGCAGGGGTGGTAGCGCAGCCTGGTTTAGCCTGCATTGGCGGATCTATTTGGGTTCGATCTGCTGCGACTGTATCTACTTCGACTCGATGCCGAGCAGTTCGATCTCAAAAATGAGGGTTGCGTTGGGTGGGATCGGCCCGCTGCCGCCGGGGCCGTAGCCGATTTCCGGGGGGACGACGAGCCGGGATTTTCCGCCGACTTTCATGAGCTGCAGGCCTTCCGTCCAGCCCTTAATTACCCCGCCAAGGGGAAACGTCACCGGCGCGCCGTGGTCCAGCGAGCTGTCAAACTTCGTGCCGTCAATCAGCAGGCCGGTGTAATGCACTTTCACCGTGTCAGTGGCTGTGGGCGCGGCGCCTTTGCCTTCTTCAATGGTTTCGATCTGCAATCCACTTGCGGTAGTTTTCACGCCGGCCTTCTGGCCGTTTTTGGCTCGATATTCAGCGCCCAGCTTGATGTTGCGCTCCCCTTCACCTTTGCGGGCTTCGGCAGCGTCGGTTTGCAGTTGCAGCATGGCGGCGGTGATATCGGCTTCGGAAACGGTCGATTCCTTGCCCGCCAGGCCGTCGCGCAGGCCCTGGATCAACTGCTCGACATTCAGCGCCACCGGCGAGGTCTTTATCTGCTTGCCCATGTCGAAGCCAATGCCATAGCTGGCATGATCGATATGCGCAGGCCGGGTGGCGGGCTGCGTGGCAGGCTCTTCGGCCCGTGCCAGTCCGGTGACACAGAGCATCAACATCAGCAAAACGTATTTCATGGATGGGCCTTTCAATGTCAGGGAGGTCTAATAGCCACGGGTTAAAGCAATGGAGGCGCGATCGGTTTGTACGGATCGCGCCTCGATTGAGATTCATTTCATAACGATGCTTACCAGGCGAAGTGGGCAAAGGCCTTGTTGGCGTCGGCCATGCGGTGCGTGTTTTCGCGGGTCTGCATGGCTTTGCCTTCCTTCTTAAAGGCGGCCAGCAATTCGTCGGCCAGGCGGTCGGACATGGGCCGGCCTCCACCGTCGCGGCAGGCTTGGAGCAGCCACCGGATGGCCAGGCTCTGCTGCCGGCGCTTGTTCACCTGCATCGGCACCTGATAGTTGGCCCCGCCCACGCGCTTCGACCGCACCTCAACATAAGGCTTGATGTTATTCAACGCGGTTTCAAAAAGTTCCAGTTGCGGAACTTCCTTCATCTTTTCCTTGCACTTGTCCAGCGCGTCATAAACGATCTTCTGGGCAACGGACTTCTTGCCGTCCCACATCAGACAGTTGATGAACTTACTGACCAGCTTGCTGTTGAAGCGGGCATCAGCCTTAAGGATGTCTTCGCTTGCCGTGAATTTCTTGAACGCCATTGCTTAAACCTTTTCAAAGTTTCAACACCACCAACGGGCGGTGCTTACTTCCCCCTGACAATTTTTGATTATCCCCGACTCAGCCACCAGATGCCGACGCCAATCAGCAGGAGAAAAAACACTCCCGTGAAAACCAGGCCGCCCCAGCCACTTTTTACTTCCTGGAACGATTCGGCCTCGGCCAGCACCCGACAAAGCATCAACACGATGACTACTTGCCTTTCTTAGCGCCGTATTTGCTGCGGCTGCGCTTGCGGCCTTCAACCCCGAGGGCGTCGAGCGTCCCACGGACGACGTGATAGCGCACGCCCGGCAGGTCGCGCACGCGGCCCCCACGAACCAGCACGATGCTGTGTTCCTGGAGGTTGTGTTCCTCGCCGGGGATGTAAGCGGTCACTTCCTTGCCATTGCTCAACCGCACGCGGGCGATTTTCCGCAGCGCCGAGTTGGGCTTTTTCGGGGTCATGGTCTTGACCTGGAGGCACACGCCACGCTTTTGCGGGCTGGCCTGAAGGTCTTTCACCTTATTGATACGGGCCAGTGCCCGCCGGGGCTTTTTAATCAGTTGATTGATCGTCGGCATACGTTTCCTATAAAAACAAGCCCGGACCAGCGCCGGATGGCGTGCGTCAAAGCGAGTCGAGTAGTTTACTCGCCTGACCGGAACCTGCAAGACCCTATTTGCCATATTTTCTCGATCGAGCATGGCCATATTTTGTGCCCCCCCAGTGAATCAATGGCACAGGGCTTCGGCCTCGGGCCATAGGTCCAACCTACTGAAGCCGAATCGGGCCGAATCGAAGCACCCTCCTGAAAATTGGCCGCGCCTTCTCGATTCGGCCGGGCATGTTTTTCCCCGGCGTCCTTGCAATTTTTGCGCCATCCGGTAGATTCTTGCGTGGTCTGGAACCACTCAAACCCATCGCTACGCAAGTAGCCGCTACATGGAGGTAGCCGTGAATAAGTCCTTTCTGACTCTTGTTTTGCTCGGCGCGCAGGCGCTTGCGCTGGCCGGCCTGGCCGTCTCTCAATCCGGTTGCGCTGAAGCCATCACTTATGCAAAAGATGCGCGGCGCGACGGCCTGAGGTTGTATCAGGAAAAGAATTTCGTGGAATCCGCTGCGGCATTTAAGAATGCCACGCGCCAGGATCCCCGCGATTATAAATCGTTCTATTACTTAGGCTGCTGCTACGACCAGACCAAGCAGTATCAGCAGGCGATCACCGCCTATCACTCCAGCCTTGATGCGATGAGTCTCACGCTTGAAGGCAAGGAAGACCGCGGGTTTCGCATGAACGTGCTGCAGGGTTTGGCGCTGGCGATCGCGCGGTCCAACGCCAGCCATCTTGAAATTGCGGCGCTGGAACAAAAGACCGCCGGCAGCACCAATGTTGAAGATTTTCATCTTCTGGCCAAGGTCTATCGGTATTCGGGCGATCCCGACGCTGCGGTCGAGGCTTACAATCGAGCCATGCTGCTCTCCCCGCGCGACAACCTCGTTGCCAAGGAATATGGGATGTACCTGGTGCAGTTGAACCAGACCGACAAAGCGTCGGTGGTGTTGCGCCGGGCGTACCAATTGAACCCGTCCGACGAGCAGGTGGCCTCGGCCCTGCGGCAGTTGGGCGTGGTGCCCGGCCCCAGCCTCCAGGAAAATACCGGCACGATTCAGCCCGTCATGCCGCGCGGCCCTACTCCCGATTGGGATTTGACCCGCGTGAAGTCCGAACCCTCGCCGGCGCCCGCGCCATAAATGCGGGCACGCGTTAACCAGAAATCACCGAAGCTCCGAGTCCGGTGATTGCCCGGCTATATCTTGATCTGGAACTGCAACCGCGCGACGAATTCGTTCTTGCCGATGTTTTCCAGGTATCCGAGGCCCGTGCGGTTGCTGGGCACGCCATTGGGCAGGTAATTCAGATCTAAGGTGATTCGTGCGCTGTTGCCCGCCGCACCTTCGGTCCCCAGGTATCGGTTGATGCCGACTGCGATCTCGGGGTAGACGTTTTCAGACTTCACCAGATCGGCGTCTTGAATCGTCACATCATATCTCCCGAAGACCTCGTACATCGGATTGAGCAGTCGGCTGACTTCGATCAACCCGCCATAGTCAAACCGCGTGGGAACACCGGTGTTGCGCGGCTCTGTTAAGGCCCCGGCCAGGCTGGCCAGGAGGTTCCACTTGCTGGCCAGCGTGTAATGCGCGACCACCTCCCCGCGATAGATGTCCGACCGCGGAAATTCCGTCGTGTTCAAGCCGACGCTCAGGACAAACGTTTCTTCCTTGGTTCCCTTGGCCGTGCCCAGTGCGTGATCGGCCCATTGCCCCTTGAAC
Source organism: Tepidisphaerales bacterium (assembly GCA_038234815.1). Lineage (GTDB taxonomy): Bacteria > Planctomycetota > Phycisphaerae > Tepidisphaerales > Tepidisphaeraceae > JBBQSU01. Next base: position 27,984 of record JBBQSU010000021.1, read on the forward strand.
TTATATTCAAGCCGACCAAACGCCCCGAACCGCGCCCGCGTGTCGGGCGTCGCCTGGTCCTCAAAATTCGTGTTCGAGGAGCCTTCTCCGTCGCTAATCATGCCCGTGACGTGCAGCGAGTCCTTCTGATTCTTCCAAAGCGCGCTGATGCCCTGCGCGCGAGTGACGGTAGCGGTCTGGCCGACCGTGTCGTTGAGCAACGATCGTTCGACCGCAGGCTGATCCAAATCGGTGATGCCGAACTCTTCGTGCGTCACCGGGGGTTTGAACTGCCCGGCCTTGATGAACCAGGCATCGTTCAGCTTGTAACCGATGAAAGCATCTTCCAGGACGATTCCCGAAGCGTTGCTGGAATTGTCCAGGCCCAGGCGATAGAGAATGTCCGGGCCATAGACATTGCCTTCCATCCACATGCGCGTGCGGCGGACTTCAAATCCGTTTTGAATGTCGTCGTCGGCCCCGCCGTTCTTAGCGTCCTGGCGCCAGTTGGTGATGTGCCGAAACTGCACCATGAAACCGGGCTTGAGCGTAATCCGCTTGTCCTGGCTTTGCAGGAAGAGGCCCTTGTCCCAGCCGGACGTGGGGGAAGGCGTGTTCAAGGCCAAAAACTGCTCCCGCGGAGCCTGTCCGACCGCTGATGGCGCTGTCGCCGGCGATGCCGCTTGCGCTTTGAGCGCCGCGACTTCGGATTTCAGCTCTTTTATCTGTTCGGCCAGGTCCGTATTCGACGGCTCGGCCGAAAGAACCCCTGAAGCACACACCCCGGACACAAGGAGTCCAGCCAGGACCGCAACTACCGACTTCATGTCAACCCTTCCAAAAGCCAAGATCAAATTAGCCCCCAGGCGAAAGCAACGAAGCGAAGTTGTATGAGAAAATCGTGCCGATGCCATGCCCGGAAAGAAATAATCTCACCAACCGGGTGCTGCATGAGTGGGTTTGCTCGCAGAAGCGACTCTCAGGCTGGAGAATACGCGAGGGAACTCTGGGGTTATTGTATTTGAATAAACGCTTGTCTTGGGCGCGCGGTCAACGGGGACAATGGCGTGGCCGATCGAAGCCGATTAGAATGACCGTTCGCGATTCGCCGGGCTTGCCGGTGGGTGAAGGAGTTGTAATGGTGCATATGTTGGCGGCAATGGAAGTCGGGCCGTACCTCGATGCCTTTAAGGCGTTGCCGGCGGTGATAATGCTGATTGTCTGGGGGCGTCTGCTGACCTGGGCCGACAAAGACACGATCGTGGCGCGCCTTCCACGTGAGGCGATGATGGGCGGGCTTCTGGGAGGGCTGATTTTCGGTTTTGGGTTGTTCATCTTTCTTCCAGGGTTTTTGCCCGCGCTGGGGGGCCTGTTCCTGGTCTTCTTTGCCGAGGTTGGGGCTTATCTGGTCATGCGAAACGCCAAAGTCGGCCTGGCCGACCTGAAAGGCGAAATCAGCCACGCATTCAGTTTCAACCGCAAGCCCAGAGAAGTGAAAGCGGTGGCCGGTGCGGTGCAGTTTGTGTCCAAGGGCGGGGCACTGGTGGCCGCGCCCAACGAAGAAGACCCGAGCCGCGCGGCCTACGAGGCCTGCCAGAAGATATTCACCCTTCCACTGACCAAGGAAGCCGATCAGATCGAGCTTGTACACGCCGAAGGAGGCATGGCCTGCCGATTCGCCGTCGATGGCGTGGCGTATGCCGGCACCACCTTGGACAAAGCCTCGGGCGGGATGGCGATTGAATACATCAAGGCGCTGGCGGGCATGGACATCAACGAGCGCCGCAAACCCCAGTCGGGGACCATGCGCGTTTCCATCAACGGCAAAAAACGCGAATTGAAATTTACCACGCGCGGCAGCACCGCCGGTGAATCCATGAGCGTGGCGGTGGATCTCAAGAATCGCTTTACCCAGTTGATCGACAATGCCGGTTTCCGGGCGGATCAGACCAAGAAGATTCGGGATTCGATCGAAGGCAACACGGGCATCGTGCTGGTGTCGGCCCCGAGCAAGCAGGGCCTGACGACCACGATGTATGCCCTGCTTAAAGCGCACGACGCCTTTTTACAGCACATCCAGACCATCGAACGCGAGGTGGGCACCGATCTCGAGGGCATCACGCAGAACAAGCTTTCCGCGGCCGCCACGCCCGCCGACGAGCTGAAACAGGTGGGGTGGGTCATCAGCCAGGAACCCGACGTGGTTTTAATCAGCGACATCCAGGAGTCCCGCAGCGCCGTCGAGCTGCTGCAATTTTCCCAATCCCACCGGGTGTATGTAGGGATGCGTTCGGCCAGCTCGCTCGATGCCATCACGGATTGGCGGAAGCTCATCGGTGATGACAAAGCCGTGGCCGCGACGCTCAACATGTCGGTGGCCGCGCGGGTCATCCGCAAATTGTGCAACGCCTGCAAGGTAGGCTATACGCCCGACCCGACGACCCTTCGCAAGCTGAACATGGACCCGGACAAGGTGGGACAGTTGTTTCAAGCCCGCAGCCAGCCCGTTCGCGACCAGAAAGGCAACGTCATCCCCTGCGATTTCTGCCACGACCTGCACTTCAAGGGCCGCGTGGGCGTGTTTGAAGTTTTTGCTGCCGACGAAGAAGTGAAGCAGGTGATCGCCGCCGGCGGATCGATCAATCAGCTTAAGGCACTGTTCCGCAAGCAGCGGTGCAAGCTGCTGCTTGAGCAATCGATGGGACTTGTGGAAGCCGGGGACACCAGCGTGCAGGAAGTGCTGCGGGTTTTGAAGCCGCCGGCCGCTGCGGGTTTTGCCAAGCCCCAAGCCCGTTGAATTCCGGGAGCGAATTTTACAAGTGCTATGTCACCAAGGACATGAGCCTTAATCGAGAAGCCAGACCATGATTTTCAGCCTGATTATTATCATACTCATCGGCGCGGTCGCATTTTTCCATTACGTCGAAGGCTTCTTCACGGCAACAATGTCGGCGATCATCGCGGTGCTGTCGGCGGTGCTGGCGGTGGGATATCACGAGACGGTGGTTGCGGCGTTGCTTAAAGGCAAGATGGCCGACCAGGCCGATTCAATGATTCTTTGCTGCATCTTCGCCGGCACGTACATCATCCTCCGGTTGATTGTGGACAAGCTGGTGCCGGGAAACATTCGCCTGCCGGTGCTGGCGGACAAAATCGGCGCTGCGGTCATGGGCGTTATCGCCGGGCTGTTTGCCACGGGAATTGTCGCGCTGGCAGCGCAGTCGATGCCGCTGCACCCCAGTATCGCGGGGTATAGTCGTTACACCTTGCTCGATACGCAACAATCTACCGTGCAGGGACCGAGTGGCCGACTGGACGCCTGGGTTTACGACCAGCTCAAGGCTGATAATCTTAAAGAAAACCAAAGTAGCTTGATTGTGCCGGTGGACGATCTGGTGCTGGGAATGGTGAAGATGCTCAGCAACGGCGGGGCATTGGGCAATGGCCAGCCGTTTCAGAAGATTCACCCGGATTATTTGCAGGAGCGTTTCGGACAGCGTCTGGCGGTGCAGGCCGGCGTCAAGCATGTCGCGCTGAACATGGGCGATCAGGAGCAGGTGAAGGTGACGGGCCTGTACAGTCTGGCCTCGGCCCCGCAAGGTGTCGCGGAATTCGCCGAGCTTCATCCCGGCTGGACCGTCGACAAAATTCTCAAACCCGGTGACGGACAGATCATCCTCGTCGTGCGCACGCTTTTTAGTAAAGAGGCCGCCGACGATACCGATTTCACCGTACGCTTCGGCCCCGCCGACGTTCGCCTGGTCGCCAATGGCAAGAATTATTTCCCCGTTGGCACACTGGAAAATGCCAAAACCGTCCTGGCCAGCCGGATCGACGATCCGCAGTTCATTGACTTAAAGGCCGCAGACGCCGGGGCAGATTTTGTATTTCTCGTGGACGTGCTGGACATCGGTGCCGGCACGCAGGTGGACGCCCGGCATCCAACCCTCGCCGACGGGGTGTTCTTCGAGGCCAAGCGCTATGGGCGTGTCGAGCTGAAAGATAAGAAAGTGTCCGACGGTGCCATTCCCGTGTCGCCGGCCATTGCGGTGATGCGCAAGTCTGGCGTCAACGGCAAAAAGGCCGGGCCAGCCGCGCATGAAGCCGTCGCGGCAACGCCCACCGTCGCCGAGGACGGCGTGTTCGTCTACGCTAGTGCTACGGTGTCGGACCGGCTGTTTTTGACCCTCGGCATCAACACCAACAATGAAACGGCCATTTCCGTTCCCCTCAGTGGTGGCGAGGCCTCGCTGAAGGCCAAAAAGTTTGATTCAAT
>JBBQSU010000022.1:0-31876 GCA_038234815.1 Tepidisphaerales bacterium
GGCGATCGCAAGGTCGCGACGCATGACCGACTCCTTTCAGTCGATTGTGCCGGGGTGGCCACACCCGAGCCCGTAACAACCGGGCTCGGGCTATTTTATGCACCAAAGACATAGCGGGCGCAAAAGTGGGGATGATTCAGAGCTCGCCGTCCTTGACACTCCGTCCAAAGTATTAAGATAGGCGGCTATGAGTTCCGCTTCGGCAGAGGTGATTTCCATCTTCGAGGTTGGCGATTTTGAATCCCACATCGCCCGTGGGGCCGCGGCGCTGCGCTCCGGGAACCTGATCGTTCTGCCCACCGAAACCGTTTACGGCGTCGCCGGGCTGGTCACTGATGCCGGGGCCAGAAAAAAGCTGCAAGCCCTGCGAGGCAGTGACGCCACCCGGCCTCTTACGATCCATTTGGCCAGCCGGGACGATGCTGCGGGATTGATCGGGCAGGTGGGCCCAATGGGCCATCGGCTGATGAAAAAGTTGTGGCCCGGGCCGGTAGGGCTAATGTTTGATGTTCCCGCCGACCGGCAAACCGAAGTAGCCCGGGGGCTTGGACTGGACCGAGTCCAGATTTTCAGTAGCGGCTCGATCGTGTTGCGTTGCCCGGACCACATCGTCGCCACTGAGGTGATCGCCCGGGCCGGCGGGCCGGTGGTGATTACGCAGGCACCGGGATCAACCCCGGCGACCAAAGTCGATTCGCTGACCAAAGAGGTGAATGAACAGGTCGAACTGATTTACGACGCCGGACCCTCGCGGTATTCCCGGCCTTCGACGATTGTGAAACTCGACGGCGAAAAATACAGCATCGTTCGCGAAGGCGTTTACGACGAGCGGATCATCCAGCGGCTGCTGCGCACGACGATTCTCTTCGTGTGTAGCGGGAACACCTGCCGCTCGCCCATGGCCGAGGCCCTGACCCGCAAGGCAATCGCGGATCGACTGAAGGTTCCGGCCCGGGAATTGGAGCCTCACGGCATCAGCGTGCTATCGGCCGGCAGCTTTGCCATGCCCGGCGCGCGGGCCACCCCGGCGGCGGTGGAGGCAGTCGCCCCCATGGGTGCCGATCTCAGCAAGCACCACTCGCGGCCGTTGTCCGTTGAACTGATTCACCAGGCCGACGCAATCTTTGCCATGGGCAAGTCGCATTTGCAGGCGGTGGCAGCGCTGGTGCCGTCGGCGATGGAAAAGGCCTCGACGCTCGACCCATCGGGCGAAGATGTTGATGACCCGATCGGATCGGACGTTGAAGTGTACCGCTTGCTGGCCGTAAAACTGCAAGGCTTGATTGACCAGCGGCTTAAAGAGATCGACCTATCGATTTAACCCCCCACGCCGGAGTGAGCAATTTATGAAAGTCGCTATTGCATCAGATCATCGCGGATATGACGCCAAGCGCCGGTCGATGCCGGTCATTACACGCAGCGGCCACACGGTGACGGATTTCGGTTGTGACAGTGCGGCCGCCTGCGACTATTGCGATTTTGCCGCGCCGGCGGCCCGAGCGGTGGCACGGGGCGAGGCAGAGCTGGCGATCCTGTTTGACGGCAGCGGGATCGGCATGTCCATCGCGGCCAACAAGATCGGCGGGGTTCGCGCGGCGCTGGTGCATGACGAGGTGACGGCCCGGCGTGCCCGTGAACACAATCACTGCAACGTGCTGTGCCTGGGGACCGACCTGCTGAGCGAGGATGCAATCCGCAAGATCATAGAGATATTTCTGGAGGCCAAAGCCGACGCCCGGCACGCCCGGCGGATTCAAAAGATTATCGACTTGGAGCAACAGGAAAAGCAGCAGAAGCCGAGTTGATTGATCGCCCGGTTCGTCAGCCGGTGGGCAAGTCTTCGCCGGTCAATTCCTTCACCGACCACCACAGCACGATCAGGGGCAGGATTCGGCCGGCGATCATCGCTGCCGAAAGCGCATAAAGCCCGTTTCCGGTGATCGAAATCGCGTCGCGGGCCAGGCCGACACAACTGAGGGCACTGGCGGCAAGAAAGGGCGCCTGATCGGCTGTCACTTCGGTTTCGCTGGCCAGCAGCCAAAAGGTGATACCCATAAACAGCAGCAGATAGGCGACCAGCCATAGCCCGGCGATGCCCGCGACGCGCGCGGGCGTTTTGCCGGCGAAGATCGGTCGAATCGCGCCGAGCAACACGACCAGGGTGGTTAGTTTCAGCCCCCCTGCCGTTCCCCCGGTCGCTCCGCCAACCATCATCAGCGGGACCAAGAGCCACTGCACGGCCCGCGGAAGCTGGCGCACTTCAACGATGCTTAGCCCAAGCGTGCGGGTATCAATTGCCAGCACCGAAGCGGCCTCTACACGAATCGGACTGCCCGCCAGCCAGCCGGCCAGCAGCAATAGTCCCAGCGAAACGAGATATCCGCCGGCAACCAGCGTAACCATGCGGCGGGTAAGTTTGGAGACCCGGCCGTGTGAGAGATCGACCATCGCCACGATGCCGATCGACCCCAGCAGCGAAAGGGGCAACAGAACCGCGTGCGTGCGCCAGTCGGTCGCGCCGGGCGTCGAGGCGCTATGCAGCGCGCTGTTGCCCAGCGTTGCCAGGGCGTTAAGCGTGGAGTCAAACAAACTGTCCGCGGGGCCGGCCAATAGCATCGAACCGACCAAACCGGTCAGCAATGCCACCAGCGTGCTGGCGACGAACAGCGAGCGGAGCGATAGATCGTATCGGCTGGCCCGGGCGATGGCCTTGCCAGTGGCCGACAGCGTCAGGATCAGCGCTAACAGCGTCAGCACCAGGAGCGTCCACTGCCCCAGGGGGGCCATGTCGATCGGCCGGACCGACGTGGATGGAAACCCGGTGAGACAGACGGCGTTGGCCGCAGCGAAAAATGCCCGGCCTGCCGAGAGGCCATTGCCCGGACGCATGGCCCAGGGCGCAAGCAACACGCCCGAGCCAATGAAGATCATCGCCACGTAAGCAGTGATCAGCCACGCAAGCGGGGAACGAACCTCTGCATCTGCGGGCCTGGCCAGAGTCGTCGGCATAGCCATTCTCAGCCAATACGGATCGTCAATTCGGGCAGAATCACTTGTGATACACGTCGGCGGGTTCAAAGACCTTTTTGCCGACGACCTTCCAGTCGGCCGAGCCGGGCTGGTGTTGCCGATAGAAGCAACTGTAATAGCCGTCGTGACAGGCGGCACCTTCCTGCACCACTTTTATCAGCAGAACATCCTTGTCACAGTCGGTGGCGACGGACTTGACGGTCTGGATGTGCCCGCTCGATTCGCCCTTGAGCCAGAGCTTGTTGCGGCTGCGGCTAAAGAAATGCGTCTTGCCGGTCTCGATGGTTTTTTCCAGCGACAGGCGGTTCATCCACGCCATCATCAGCACCTCGCCGGTGGCCTGATCCTGAATGATCGCGGGGATAAGGCCGTTGTCGTCATATTTAAGATTTTCAAGCTGCGCGTCCATGTGCGATAGTGTTGATTTGCCCGCCGGGCTTGTCAAATGGTCGAGACATGCAGTTGCAGATTCGACTATCATCCATCCCCGGCAGCCATGCTCCGGCGGCGGCGGTATGAAAGTAAACGTCGCCGTCAATCAACCCTTCCTGGAGTCCAAAATGGAGATTCCGCAGATGACCTCGGCAACCAATCAACTTGCCCCGCAGCGCAAAACCCATGACGCGTTCTGGGAGAACGCCCATCTCTATTTCGATCGCGTTTATACGACGATGAAGTTGGACGAAACCTGGCGGGCAGTGCTGGCCTCGCCTAAGCGGGTGTTGATGGTTTCCTGCCCCGTGCGGATGGATAACGGCTCGATCCAGGTCTTCACGGGGTATCGCGTGCAGCACAACAACGCCCGCGGGCCGTTCAAAGGCGGCCTGCGCTATTCGCCGTCGGTCAACCGCGATGAGGTGATGGCCCTGGCCATGCTGCAAACGTGGAAGAATGCGCTGCTCGATCTCCCGTTCGGCGGGGCCAAGGGCGGGGTCGTCTGTAACCCCCAGACTTTATCGATGCACGAAAAAGAGCGCCTCACGCGCAGGTACACCAGCGAGGTCAGCCCGGTGATCGGCCCCCACGACGACATTCCAGCCCCGGACCTCGGCACCGACGCGCAAGTGATGGCGTGGATTCTCGACACCTTCAGTCAAACCGTTGGACACCAGGAACTCGGCTGCGTTACCGGCAAGCCGATCACGCTTGGCGGAAGCGTCGGGCGAGAGGAAGCAACCGGCCGAGGGGTGATGAACGTCCTCCGCAAGTTCCTCGCGACGCAAAACCGAACGCTTGAAGATGCCAAAATCGCGGTGCAGGGATTCGGCAACGTGGGATTTCACGCGGCACGATTGCTGGCCGAGCGCGGCGCCAGGATCGTGGCCATTTCCGAGCAGCACGGCGGGGTTTGCGACGAAGCGGGGATTGATGTTGAAGCCGCGGGCAAGTTCTATCGCGAGAACGGCACGCTGACCGATTGCCCCGACACCGACGAGATGACCAACGAAGAGTTGTTGACCTGCGACTGTGACATTCTCGTGCCAGCAGCGATGGAAAACACGCTGGACGCGACCGTCGCCCCGCACGTCAAAGCGCGGGTGATTGTCGAAGCCGCCAATGGCCCCACCACCCCCGAGGCCGACCAGATCCTGCAAGAAAACGGCGTGACGATTCTTCCCGACATTCTCGCCAACGCCGGCGGGGTGACGGTCAGCTATTTTGAATGGGTTCAGGGACTGGACAACTTTTTCTGGAACAAAAAGCGAGTGGAAGACGAACTGCAACGCGGGATGGAACGCGCCTTTGACGAGGTGAACGCCAAGGCCGACGCCGCCGACTGCGATTACCGCACGGCGGCGTACACCATCGCCATCTCACGGGTGGAAGAAGCCTGTCGATTGAAGGGACTGTATCCGTAAGGCGCAGCGGGTTTGACAAGAGCGGCCGAAAGTGGTGGGCCTTTTAGGCGATAAGTCGCGCAGCAGTGTTTCCGTCGGCTCCTGCCCCAACGCGAAACGGAGTATTGGCCAAATTGTGTGGACCGACCCGCAGAAAAACACTTCGTAGAAACCCCGGCGGGACGATGAACAGTCACCATTGAAGTGGAAGTTCGGCCGCTTGCCCTGCGCGCATGAACCTTCTTCCAGAGCCGGATGCGAAAAACCCGCGCGCCCGATCCAATGAGCGAGCCGTGGGAACGGAGCGACTCTCGCCACCGCGCCACGTCTCGACTCTATCGGTTGATTCCTGCATTCGTTCAGAACGAGTACGGATAGGTGAGGACTGATCCGTCGTTGAAGAGGTAGTTCATGTATCCGCCGTTCTTGCCCCAGGAGGCGATCATCCGCCACTTGGGCATGTGCGGCCCGGCCGCCGATACGTTGAAATCCCATGGCGTCGTGGCCACGGCAGCGCGGGGGGCTTCACCCATGATGGGCACGCGTTTCTTGCTCCACGTGTTGCCTTTCTGCGCGCCGTTGTTTTCGCAGGTCACACGGCCGTTGTAGTGTACGCCGGTCCACTGATTGATGCTGTCGAAAGGCCATGGCGAATTGTCGCCGAATTCTTTCGACAGCCTCGGCGAAGCGCCTTCCCAGTTCCACCAACAGCCGTTGGCGCCGGGGCCAAGGTACATGTATTCGCCGGCGTTCTGATGACCGTTATTGACCAGGTCCCCGCGCGACCACATCGGCCAGCACCAGTATTGAAGCTGGTCGCCTGGCACCCCACCGGCCATTTTTAGCTGGTCCGGCCCGCCGGCGGGGTCGACTTCAAACGTGAAGTTCTTGGCCGCCCAGGCGATCGGACAGAAGCCCACTTCGATCGTGCCGAGGTATTTCTTGGACTTTAGAAACGGTAGCAGTTCATGGCGCGCCACCTGGCCGCCCCACCAGGTGTTCATCACCGGCCACCCAGCGCACGGGGTAGCGCCCGGCCAGATGCGCTGGTCATCGGTCGGCGCGCCCGGATAGTTGTAGTAGGGGTAATCGCGGTTTTCCTGACCGTACATCTGGAGGACCAACCCCATCTGCCGGAGATTGCTCATGCATTGCACAAGGCGGGCCTGCTCACGGGCCTTGTTGAGCGCCGGCAGCAGCATGGCAACCAGCAAGGCGATGATCCCGATCACCACGAGCAATTCCACGAGGGTAAAACCATGCCGACCTGATTTTTTGACAACCATTGCCGCTCCCTTTCATTGCCATGCCTGGAAACAACCCAGATGGGTTGCTAGACACCGGTCCAACCATCGCACGGTATGCCTTGCCACGGGCGTGGCTCGACATCCAGGATAGACTCGCAATTTCAGGCCCTACGACGACGTAAGGCCAGCAGGCCCGCCGCGCCCACAAAGCTCAAGGCGGTCGGCTCCGGCACCACTTCAGCGAATGTGGTAGTCGCCATCAGGTTGTCCCAGGTCACCGGGGTGCTACCGCCGGAGCCGATACGCACTGAAGCGACCCAGTTGTCGGGGATGCCGTTGTAGGTCAACAAGGGGCTGTTTTCATCACCTGCCGAAGGATTAACCCACATCTTGACCTTGCTGTTGTCAAAATCCAGTAATCCCACCACCCGGTAGGTCGTGCCCGCCAGCGCTGACAAGGAGGAATATTGCGTGGGCTGGCCCCTGACTTCCAAGGAAAAGACTTTCTGGCCGTTGTGATCGCCGGCGGCAAATTTGACCGGCTCCGCGCCGTAATCCAGAGCGCTGAGGCCCATCCAACTGGCACCGGCGGCATAGTTCATGTCCACGGCGACAAACAGCTTGCCCTGCTTATCGAAAGGGGCATATTGCCAAGCAAAACCGGTGAAGCGTTTGGCGGTGTTGTTCTGAGTCTGGGCCTGGTTATTGACGACCTGCGTGTTGACGGCACCGCCTGCTACGTAGTCGTTCGCCCAAACCCCAAGTTTAACTTTCACCAAGTCGTTGGTGTTAGTGCCGTCTGGATTGTGATTGCTCCTGGTGTCGAAGGCCCAGCCATCGGTGGTGCTGGCCTTGCCAGCCAGGTCTCCATTGGCGTAATTGAAAGCATCGGTGCCGATGATTGCGGCGTTGGCCATTCCGGCCAAGCCCACCGAAAGCAGACCGGCCAATGCTAAATTCGTGCCATTTCTCATGCCATGCTCCTTATGTCGGGAAATGTAATCCCGAATAAAATCGCCTTCTAAATTAGAATTGCATCGAGACGAAAAGCGGAAACGTCTTTGATGGCAGCAATCAGTCCGATTCCCTGCTTCTGCAGTTGCAGTCTACTACATAATGTTTGACGTAGTGCGAAAAAAGTATTAATGTTTTGCGACATGCAAGCTGCCAACCCGGTGGAACAATTTCGCGTCGCTTTGGTGATTGAACGTCAGGTGGGCTATCGCGAATACGTCTTACGGGGAATCTGGAAATATGCCACGCGAGCAGGTAATTGGCTGTGCCAGGGTACGGATCTCCGCATGGAAGCGATTCCCTTGATCGCCGAATGGAAACCGCAAGGCATTATTGCGGGCATGTGGGACATGGCGGTGGCCGAGGAACTCGTGAAATTGGACATTCCACTGGTGGATGTGTTTGACTGGGCTTCGCATCTGGCGGTGAAGCGGGTGGGGTTGGACGATCGGGAAGTCGGCCGCATGGCGGCCGAGTATTTGTGCAATCGCGAGTTTTCCAATTTCGCCATGGTGGGATGGTTGGGCGTTCCATTTGCGAAGGCCAGGCAGGCGGGATTTGTGAAGAGCCTGGCCGAAGCTGGACATGTGTGTTTGATGGCGCCACCCAATTGCGTCGATGGTGGCACGTGGTCGCTGTATTATCAGCGGCACGTTCGTCAGCAACTGCGTGACTGGATTAAGAGTTTGCCGTTGCCGACGGCGGTGTTTGCGGTGAATGATGACGCTGGGGTGCGGGTGATCGAGACCTGTCGTGAGTTGGACATCCACGTGCCAGAGCAGATATGCGTTTTGGGAGTGGATAATGACAGTTTTCTTTGCCAGTTGACCCATCCGCCGTTGTCGAGCATTGAAATCGGTCCGGAGCGCATCGGCTATCAGGCAGCAGCGCTGCTCGATCAGATGATGCACCACCAGCCGGTGTCGGATCAACCGGTCCTATTGCCACCGGTTCAGGTGATCGAACGACAGAGCACCGACGTGATGGCGGTGGAAGATGCTGAGATCGCTTCGGCGCTGCAATTCATCCGCACGAATGCACATCGACAGATCAAGGTCGCTGACGTGCTAAACCACGTGGCGATGCCGCGGCGTACGTTGGAAAGGCGTTTTCAGGCGCAATTGGGCCGTGGGCCTTTGCAGGAGATTCTCCGGATGCGATTTGATCGTGCCAAGCATCTATTGATTGAAACTGATCTGTCGATACCGATGGTTGCCCGGCGCAGCGGTTTCGGTGGGGCCGAGCGATTCTGCAGCATGTTCCGCAAGCATATGGGAAAAACGCCGTCGGAATTTCGCCGCAGCGTTCAGTAAACGTTTTTGCCCGCACATGAGAACGGGTTGATACGCACGAAGGAAATGGAACGGTGTTGGAACCGCTGGTTGGGGCGGGCGGTCCACACCATTTGGCCAATACTCTGCTTCGCGTCGGAGTAGAGGCTGACGGAAGTTTGCTGGGGACATTGGCGTAGCGCACGGAGGAAGTGGGAGTTCGGTGAATCCCGCGCTGGGGGCTTGGCGCCCCCGGGGACGCGCGACGCAAGCGCTTACGGTTAACAGACGGATGGGGTCGTTCTGTGATCGTGCAAGCCTGAATTATCCGTGTTCATCTTTGGACGGCATTCTCCTCATTTTGCCCCCGTCGAGGAATTGGTGCGCTTTTGGGCGCCAAAAAGCGCACCAAGATTTGACCCCTTCCAAAAAAAAATAAAATTTTTTACAAATCGTTTATTCGCAGATATTTAAGTCCATTTTGGGGCACTCCAAGTTGCGCGAAAAGGCGCCAATTCGCGCAACTCTTGCCCTCAGGGTAAAGGAGTATAGTGATGAGCACCAACCAGTTGATCGCGCTGACGACCAGTTTAGCCGTGTGCGTTTACGTCGCGCGGCTCTTGCTCGGTATTGGATTCGGGCCGGGGCAGTCGTCCGCCGAAGCCGGGCTTACAAATGCGCCATTCCTGGGTCGCGTTTACGCCGCGGGATTTCCCTGTCTTGAAGGCACCGGACGATCTCAACAAATGGGACCTCCCGAATACCCCGCCGGACTCGGAAACGACCTGCTCGCGACACCCTTGCGACCCCAAAGGGACCTCTTTGGGACCCCCTTTGGACCCCCTTTTGTCATTCAAACCAGCGCGAAATATGCAAATTTGCCTGATTTTCGACGAAACCTGGTCCGCGGCACCCAAGTGTGTACAAAACAGGGCGTCCTGCGGCGGACAGGATCCTGGCGACGACGGGCAACGGCAAATTGCGGCGAAGCGTTTCCAACTCGCACTTTACCTGATGGGAGAGGAGCAGCGCGCCGGGCTTTGGTGATAGTTCCCGCGCCCGGTCTCACCCGGCGCATCGGGGAGGAAAGTAAGGCGGGGGGTCGTCACAACTACGCGTTAAGCCCCCGGACTATGGCGAGGCAATCTTCCATTCCCCCGGGTTCTCTGCACAATATCATCGATGCTTGCTCCCGCGACTGTTTTGCCGGCTGCCCCGGTCCAAGCCACCCCTTCAGCACTATTGCGGCGATGGTCGCAGGCGGCGGTGTGGATGTTCGTCATCGGCCTGATTGTCCTGGCATTTTATTGGGGAACGGCCTTCCGCAGGTTCACTTGGGAGATCACCAGCCCGATCCATTTTCGGGGGGATATCCAAGGCGGCGGGTATGCCTGGGGCACCGCAGCCAACGGGCCGGAGGGATTCCTCAACATCTACGAGCGCATGCGCCACCAGCGCAGCGGATATCTGCCGCCCCCCACCGAGCCGGATGGGTCAATCCTGCCGGCTAATCGGGTGCGTTGGAATCGCTGGCTGGATTACGCCCCACTCCGCCTGAGCATCATGACGCTTTGGGCCGGACACAATCAGCGGGTTTTCAAGGATCAGTCACCAGAAAACTGGCGGGACGATTATGACTTCAATCGGCCGGTGCTGCTTTTCAACACCGCCATGGAACTGATGGGCGCGGTCTGCGCTTTTTTCATCGTCCGGATGTGGGTGATCCGCAAGGCCTATCCCGCGCCGACGGTTTCGTGGCCGAAGGAACTTTGGCTGCGGTTTCGTGGGGCCAGTCCACCGATGCTAGAACCTGTTCCGGCACACGCGCCGTTTACGGGTTGGGCGGCGGGGCTGATTGCGGCGCTGGCGCTATGGTTCAACCCGGCGATGGTCATCAGCGCGCACGGTTGGCCCACGTGGGATATGTGGATCGTGCCGATGTACCTGCTGGCGATCATGCTGGCCAGCTACGATTTCTGGCTGTTTTCGGGGTTGGTCATGGGTCTTGGGGTAATGTTTAAAGGGCAGCAGCTTGTGGGCGCGCCGGTATTCCTGGCCTGGACGCTGCTGCTGGGCAGAATCTCCCGCGCCGTCGGCTGGGTATGTGGATTTTGCATCGCCATCGCGGCAGTCGCCTCGCCGTGGATATTGACGATCATCCCCCCCGACAAGTTGGAAGCCCTGTGGAACTTCCAAAGCCGCTCGTTTCACCCTTGGGAAGTACGCTACGTCGCCGAACGCGTCTGGAATGGCCCGGCCATCCTCTGGGCGCTGGGCGTGCTTCTGGCCAGCGTGGCCGCGCCGCTCGTTCGGCGCTTGAAAAACCGCAGGATTCAGTGGTCACTGTTCGCAGCGATTGGGCTGCTGCTGGCTTACCCGATATTCCATCGCCATGACACGCGAGCCGTCGCGATGCTATTGGCCGGCCTTGCGGCTTTTGCTCTGGCGACGTGGTTCTGCCGACGCTGGCGGTCGCGCGTCACTTTCAGTCTCACTTCGGTGGCAATCAGCATCCTGCTGGGACTGCTCTTTTTCAACGGATCGACCGCCTGGTGGGACTGCGGAATTCGCTATGGCACGCAGCATTGGCGGAAGCTGGTGATGGGCGTGACCAGCAACCTGCCGGGCATTCTGGCCAATCGCTATGGCTGGTCGATGGATGACCTGGACGAAATTGCATTTAAATTAGATGCAGGCAATACCCTGCATCTGATCAGCACCCCGATTGATGTAAGCGTGCAGGCGTTTTTACAGGGACTTTTTGTGCTGGCCATGATCCCCTGCCTTTGGGGGGTGGCAAGGCATGCCCGCAGGAACGATCCGCGATTTCTGGTGGCGATCACCGCGCCGTGGCTCGTGTTTTTCTGCTTCCCACCCCAAATCCACGAGCGATATCTGCTGTTTGCCGCCGGCGTGGGGGCCATCCTTATCGGCCAGAGCGTCGGCATGTTTCTATTGAGCCTCCTGATGACCATTGCGACGTGGTGCATGACGATCCACGTGATGCTCAATGCCGGCGATCGCGGGGGGTTTGGGCGATTGCTGGCCAATCACTTCCCCGACTGGATGACCGCTCGCGCGGGATTCACGATGAGGCGGATCATGGAAGGCCTCTATCCCGACATAGGCTACGGCATTGTCCTGATGGGACTGATCTTCATTTATGTCTGCGTGCGATCGACGCCGGCCCGGCGCCTTCCACCGGAGAACAAACAATGACCCGACTCCTCCTATCCAGAATCGTGCTGATCAGCTGGGGATTGTTCTTCGGGGCCAACCTGGCGGTTTTCGTGATAATGCTGGCGCTGTTTCGAGAGTTGCCAGGCGTGGCCGGACAGGCCGGCGGGACGATTTTTACGGCTTACGAGCGACTGGCGTTGCTGGTGGGGGCGGTGCTGCTCATTGGCTTGGCTACGCTCCGACTGAGATTCAAACGCGCCGCCGCGACACTGGCGTTTGTTCTCATCGGCTTGGCGAGCCTGACGGTCATGGCCAGCAGCCTCTGGGTCACCCCGCGAATTAACCAGATGCGCCTTGAGAAGCAGACCACAACGCCGGCATTCCGCTCGCTGCACGGCCGATCCATGCTGCTTTTCTCGGGCCAGGCCCTGCTGCTGCTGATTACGGGGCTGATTCTTCCGGCGACATGGCGCGAAGGGCCGAATACATTGCCAGCCACTGATCGGGAGAAAATTGTTCCGGGCGAAGCGTAATATCCAGCCGACAGTTGGTTGCGATCGCCGGGTCATACCCCGCCTGCGCGATCGCCTTTCGCAGCGTCTTGCGACGATAGGCGAACACTTTATGAACAAAAATACTAAAGTGATGCGCTGTCGATCCCAACCGATCCACGCGAGTCAGCCGCACCAGGGCCGAGTCGATCTTCGGCGCGGGCCAGAACGCCTGGGGCGGGAGTGTTCGCAGGATTTCGACCCTTGCCAGAAGCTGCGCGACCACCGACAACGGGCCAAAGTCGTCACCGCCCGCTGGCGCTTTGAGCCGGTCGGCCACTTCCTTTTGCACGGTGAACGCCAGCAAATCCACGCCCGCCATCAACAGCTCGATCGCCAGCGGGGAAGCGATGTTATAGGGGAGATTGGCTACCAGCTTGACCGGCGCGCCGGCGGACCGGACCTGGCCGATCACCTCAGCCAGCGATGGATTCAGCGCGTGCTTGCCCGACAGGGCATCGCCTTCGATCAACACGAAGTTCGCATTCCCGGCCAGCGTCTGCCGCAACATGCCGGCAAGATCGCGATCGATTTCCACCGCAATCACACGCGAAGCCCGCTGGAGCAGTTCTTCTGTCAGCGTGCCCGTGCCCGGGCCGACTTCAATCACCACGTCGCCAGCGACGATCAACCCGGCATCGGCCACGATGCGCACCAGGTTCTGGTCGATCATGAAATTCTGTCCGAACCGGTGTCGCGGCTCGGTATCGGCCTGCGACAACAGCGCGAGAATTTCCTGCTTGGTTTGCGCCATCGTGCCGGCAAACGTAAAACAACCGGGTGGAAACGTAAAGCCGGTGACGACGTACTAGCGATTGGAGAGCGGGTCTTCGGGATACTTGGTTTTGAGAAGCTCTCGGAGCGCCTTGCTTTTGGGAGGGTCGGATTTTTCCAACAACCGGCTGGCCTGATCCAGCAGCGCCGGGGCATAGCTGTTGGTGGGAAACGCGCTGGCGAAGGCCTCGGCCACCTTGGCCGCGGGCTTGGGTTGATTGCGCTTTTCAATCAGCTTCACGCGCAGGAGCGTGCTGTAGCCCTCGAGGAAGTCAGACGGGTATCGCTGCTGCCACTTTTCCCAGGTCTCCTCGCCGGTTTCTACGTCGCCTTCGGTGATGAAGTATTCGGTAGTCCGGGCCATCGCCCCACTTACAGCTACCTGCTTTTCAGGCGCTTCTTCGGCCGGCAGGCTTTCCAAAACGGTTTTGCCCTCCGCGGGCTTGCCGGACAAAATCAGCGCCTGGCCATACAGTCTGCGGCCGTATGCGTCCTGGCGCTGGGCGAGCAGTTTGACCGCAGCATCGAAATCCGCCTTCCACCAGAGCAATATCTGCCCTTCAATGCGTCCCTGAGCCCCGCGCAGGTCCGACCCATCCGGCACCTTCTGCCAGATTTTCAGGATCGGATCGATCTTACCGGCATTGAGCGCCGTCTTGGTAAGTTCGCGCATGACCGCCTGTGTGTCCTTCGCGTCGGAATGGGTTTTCACTTGCACCAGTTGATCGGCTGCATCGAGTGCGGCATTGATGCGGTTAGCCCGAAGGTGCAGCCAGGTCGCGGCCGTCAGCGCCGCAGGGGACAGCGCCGGCAGGTCATAGCCTTCGACCAGTTTCGACTGCACTGGCGGTTCCTCATTGGCCGGGTTGCCGATATTTTCATAATCGCGCGACACCTGCACGCGATCGGTCTGCACGTCGGCATTGGCCCCCAGGCGGACGGTCAGCCGCACGGGAAAAATCCCTTCGGTCAGAAACACGTGGTCCACTTTCTGTCCAGAAGCCTTCTGGCCGTCACCAAAATCCCATTCAAATTTGGGTGGAGTGGTGGTCTTAGGGACGTTGGCGGTGAATTGCACGCGATGCGCGTAGCGGTCGGCGAAGAAACATTCGGCCTGATAATCGGGTGTGAAATCAGCGATGAGAACTTTGTCGTTCATCTCCAGGGCACCGGCATTACCACGGATGACAAACCCGAATGCGTCCCGGGGCAACACGTCGAAGTTGCTCATCTGCGGTGTTTTCCAGGCAACGGTGAACCACCCGGGGCCGCTATGATTGACGTGATGGAGCAGAAACGGGTGCGGCCCGCGATTGAGATTGACCTTGGTATTCTGGCGGGAATCGTTTGGCCCGATCCGGGCAAACAGGACCGGCTTGCCGTCCAGCCAGAGCGACGCCTGATCATCCACCGCCATTGCAAAAACGTATTCCCCTTCCTGGGGAACGAAGAAACTGCCGGAGAGTTTGCTGATGGTCGCTTCCTGCTCTCCGAACGGATTGGAGCCGAGAAACGGCCGGTCGATCATCGTGCGACCCAGGACCGGTTGGGCTTTTTCGAAGGTCTGCTCCATCGCCCGGGGGTTTTCGGTTGGCCCGCCACCGAACGCGCGCATTTCAAGAAGCAACCCGCGGCCCGGCTTCCAGTCGCGCAGCTTGGGCGGGAGGGGATCAAGCTTATCACCGCCGAAATAGGCGTAGTATTTTCGTTGCGTTTTAACCGGGGCAAAAAGGACGCGCACCTGATCGCCGGGTCCGGTCATGATCGCGCGGCTGGGGACGAGTTCACCATCGGGCAGGGCCACGCGGATGTCCTCACCGTTGGGCTTGTGATGTCCGCCGGTATAAAATGCGATCATCGCCACCTCGTCACCGACGGCGCGCTGATCGTCCCAAATCAGCTCAACCGGCCTGCGATAAGGCCAGGTGGTGTTGAACCAACCCGCCAGCGTAGTTGTGCCGAGGTGCAACAAAAGTATTGTCGCCAAAACAACCGTCCGCGCGCACCCGCGGGCTAAGATCGAGCGGGGTGCACGAACGGAAATTGTCTTGCGCCACAATTGCATCGGAGTTGGCTCTTGTCCATCTATACCATGAAAATGACCGAACCGTTGATCCGTCCGCGAGCCGTTTTGTTCGACATGGACGGAACACTGACCGAGCCGATGCTGGATTTCCCACTCATCAAGCGAGAAATGGGCATCGGCGATCGACCGAGTTTAGAGAGCCTCAAGCAAATGAGCGAGGCCGACCGGCTGCGCGCCGAGAACGTCTTGCATCGACACGAGGAACACGCGGCCGAAAACTCATCGCTGAATCCCGGCTGCCGCGAACTGCTGGCCTGGCTCCACGACCGCGCGATTAACGTGGCACTGGTGACGCGCAATACGCGCAGAAGCGTGCGCACGGTGCTGCGACGCCATGCGTTGAATATCGATGTACTCATCACCCGTGAGGACGCGCCGCAAAAGCCCGACCCGCAGGCGCTGCTGCTGGCCTGCCAGCAATTGCGCGTGCCGGCGGACCAGGCATGGATGATCGGCGATGGGCAATACGACATCGAAGCGGCGCTGGCGGTACCAATGCGCTCGGTCTGGGTCAGTCACGGGCCGGATAAGCCGTTTGCGGCGGTTCCCTGGCAAAGCGTGGCGAATTTGCCGGAATTGACGGCTCTGCTTGCGCGGTGTACTCACGACAACGGTTCGACCGTGTCTTAAACTCCAGAATGACTCGAATGAAATCACTCTTAACGCTGATTTGTGGGTTCGGACTTGGCATCGGGCTGCTTGATCGTTTGCCCCGGCGGGCCAATGCCCAGGACGCGCCGGCGACCACGCAATCGGCCCGCGCTACCGATGAGCCGCTGGACTGGCTGCACGACGCCGGCAAAGGTTTGAAGGCGTTCACGTCAACCGTTTCGCTGAATGAAAAAGACACGACGACCGGCGATGATTTCACACGGCTTGGAAAAGTCTGGTATCAGGTAAAGGGCAACGGCGATGCCCGCCTGCGTGTCCTGTTTGAAACAAAAATTGTCGATGACAAGCCCCGAGCGGACAAGGTGGAATACGTGCTGGACGACGGCTGGTTGACCGACCGGGCGTATCGCACGCAGAAGGAAACCCGCAGGCAGGTGCTGCGGCCGGGTCAGAAAATCAACCTGCTCAAGCTCGGCGAAGGCCCCTTTCCGCTGCCCATCGGGCAGGACAAGCAGGACGTTTATCAGGAGTTTGACGTGTCGCTGACCCCGTCAGGCGAAACCGATCCAGGAATCCACCTGACGCTGACGCCAAAGGAAACTTCAAAATTCTCTCGAAAATTTAAGCAGATTGACGTGTGGGTGGATGCGGCAACGAAATTTCCCGTGCGCATCGACACGCTGGATCGGAACGAAGCGATCTCCCGCTCGACGCTTCTGAAAATCACCCCGGCCCCGGAAATGGCCGCTGCGGATTTTGCCCTCGAGCCGGTAACCGGGTGGAAAACGTTTGTCGAGCCGTTTGAAGAATAGGCGGTCTACCGGGATTGCCGGCGAATCGTCATGTCGAAGTTGCGAATCATTGAGCGATACATCGCCCAGACGCCCAGCGTGTAGGCCACCAGCCCGACGAGCGCAAACACGAAGGTGATGACCCGCGTGGTGCCGAGGTCGGCGGTTTCAAACAGCACCGGTGCAATCCGCTGCGGATCGATCATCAGCATGAGCAGAGTGAATGGGCTGAGGGCGCTCAGCGCCAGACTGAACTGAGTGCTGGTACGATCCAGCAAGTTGTATCCGCACCAGCCAAGCGTGCCGCAAACCCCGGCGACGATCCCCACGCTGCTCATCACTGCCATTACTGTCGTGCGGCAGCGCAGCGACATCTGCATGCCCAGAATGGCGGCAAAAGCGGCCACAATGGTGAACATCGCCGGGAAGAGCAAAATCGCTTCCGGCAGCACGATCCACCCCGAAGCGTCCATGTCCCCGGAAATCAGCATATGCCCGATATCGTAAATAACGAAAATACACGCGCTGGCTACCGGCACGGCCACGAGTGGCAATACAAAGCTGACCAGCCCGCGGAGTTTGCCCCAGATGTAAAAGCGGCTGGTGATGGGCGTGCTGAGCAGCAGATCGAGCGTGCCGTCTTCCTTTTCGCGGGTGACGGTGGACGCTGCAGCGTTGGTAACGATGAGCAAGATCACCGCTAGTTCGACAAAGGTGATGCCCATGACCAGTTGCCGGACGGCGCCGGCTTCGATGCGACGCGGGACCGGTGAAAGCTTAAGCAGCGCCAGTCCCTTTTGATCGGGGGTCGTGCCTTCCTCGGCCACGACAAGCTTGCGGGAGATGTGGCCGATCGGAAGCACCCGATCCTGAAGCATGATGATCGTGTTGGGCCATACGCGATAGGTCTTGGCCTGGGTTTCGGTGTAGACGGTGAGCATCCGGGCGGCTGGGTCGTAGCTGTCGGTGTCCACCCAGCGAGTGACAGGTTGCTTTAGGGCATAGCCGGCGCACAACAGAATCGCGCCCAATAGCCCGACGACGACAAATGCGTAGCGTAATACGACCGCACGGGCGGCCGAAGCCTTGGTGCGGGCTTCGCGCCAGGCGACAGGGTTGCTCCAGACGGTTCGCGGTTTACGCGTGCCACTTGCCCCGCGAAAGCGAAGCAGTTGAACCAGCCAGGTGCGCAGCGGGACGCTGTTCTGAGCCAACCGGCGCAGCAGCACAATCGATGGTATCACCAACAGAAAGCTGAGCAGGAACATCGAGCCGACGAAAAAGCCCGCGGGGTTGGTGAGATAACTGCTGTAGGGCCATGCCCGCAGACTCGGCGGCAACTGGGTTAGTTCCGGCGGAAGATAGGATCGATCGAACAGGATCGACCTGAGCGCCAGAAATGGATTGATGCCGGTCAGCCAACTGGTGCTGGACAGATCCGAGAATTTCCCCGCGCCATCGACCAAAGCAATCTTGAAGCTATCGAGCCGGCCGAGCAAAACTCCGGCCGCAAGATAGGTCACGATGAACAGGTAGAAGCCGAAGATCGTCCGGCGCGTGCCCACTTTGAGCGTTGCAATTGCCATGGCCAGCGCGCCGGTGACAAACGCCGTCGCCGCGGCCACGGCGAAGCTCCGCACGATTGCGCTGATGGCCACTCCACCGAAAATCTGCGTCACCGCGAACACCGGAATTCCACTGACGAGCAGCGCGATCACGAAAAACATACGGGACAAGAGTGACCCGAGGACAATCTGCCCGTTGGTGAGCGGGGTGGAAAGCAGGATATCGTAGTTCTGATTGTCGCGCTCCTGGGTAATGGCTCCTGCGGTGAAGACGGGCGCGATCAGGGCCACCAGCACCAGTTGCAGGTAGCTCATTTTCTGAAATATGTCGTAGCTCGTGTTGGCCAGCTTGGCCAGATCGGCCCCGGCGGAACTGGACAACAGCGAAATCGTGACGAAGACGACGAGAATGCCCAGATAGGCGCATCGGATGAACAGGTCGCGCCGGCGCTTCCCGCCGTTTTCAATAACGCGCAGCAGGATCGGGTTTGCCGGAACCAGTCGCCAGAAATAATCGAGGATACCGAACATGATTAGACAAAATCAGGAACAGAGTCGGTCGAGCAGCCATTTTTTGGCCCGTGGGGCATCGACACCAAACGCCACACGGTGCGGGCCGGTGTCGCTGGGATGGAAGGTGGTTTGCGAAAACGTGTGTTCGCCGCGAGTCTCAACATGCATCGTGCCGCGCTGCCAGGTGAACCACTCTTCATGAAGCAAAGCCACGACCGTCATCGGGTCGAACATCTCTTCCTTCTTCCCGTCCTTCTTCGCGAACTCGCGGCGAAAGGCGTTGAGAACGTTCATCACCGGGGTGGCAGCGGCACCGAGGCGTGCTTCGTCGGCTTCGGTAAGCTTGGTGTCGATGCCGATTCGCCAGGGGATGAAATCGATGGCGATACCTTTGTTGCAGACGATCGCGGCGGCCTCGGGGTCCACACGGATATTCCACTCGGCGAACGCGGGCGTCTTAACTTCGCCGGCCATGGCAATGTAGCGAGGGAAGCGAGAGACGTTGGGATCGGCGACAAGCGACATGGCGAGATTGGTCATTGGCCCGATCGTCAGCAACACGTCAGTCTCGGCACGGGCGGTCTTTAATAGTTGAAGCGCGTGCGCAACATCAGTCTTGCGCTCGCGGTCTTTCAACGCGCCGTGGTTCGGTAGCCGAGAGATTGCCCGGACGTTGGGCCGTTGCGTCATTACGCCGCGGCAGCCGGTGCCGATCGGCACTTCGATGCCGGCCGCATCGAGCAGGTCGGCACACATATCGGCGCGCTGCGCGGTGTCGTTGAGCACCGTGGTGACGGACTTCAACTGCAGTTCCGGGCACCGCAGCAACAGCGCCAAGCAGAAGGCGTCGTCGATGTCGTCACCGATGTCGGTGTCAAGATGAACCGAGGTCATTATTCACTCCAGAGTCAAAACATTATCGCCCGCGTCTCATTGAACCATGCCCTTGGTTAATCGCATGAACGCCGTCTCCAGATTCACTTCTTCTTCCTTCAGCAAGGTCAGCCGAAAGCCGGCTGCGATCAGTCGCTGGGCGATGAAACTGTAATCAGCCCCGGCGTCGGCCAGCGAAACTTGCAGGGTGCCGTTGGTTTGCGCGACACCTAATACCTTTGGGTCCTGCTGGATCAGCGCCGCGGCCTGGGCGGCGTTTTCGGCAACGCCCACCTGCACCACCAGGCCGGTGCGCGCCTGGCGGACAATGTCGGCCACCGGTCCGCTATACAGCAGCTCCCCGCGCTCGATGATGCCAACGGTGTTACACAGGTCGGCCAATTCCGGCAGGATGTGGCTGGAAATCAGGATGGTTTTGCCCATGCGCCGAAGTTCCTTCAGCAGTTCGCGCATTTCGATGCGAGCCCGCGGATCTAAATTCCCCGCCGGCTCGTCCAGCAGCAGCAGTTTGGGATCATGCACCAGCACCCTGGCAATACTCAGGCGTTGCTTCATTCCGCGAGACAGGCCGTCCACGGCCGCGTCACGCTTATAGCCCAGGTCGGTCAGTTCCAGCACGTCGTTGACGATCTTGGTGCGCTGCGCGCCGTTGATGTTGTAGGCGGCGGCGAAAAATTCCAAGTATTCCTGGACCACCATGTCTTCGTAAGCACCGAAATAATCCGGCACATAGCCGATGAGCGGGCGAATTTGTCGCGATTGATAGCCGACGACCAAATCACAGATTCTCGCTTCGCCCCAGGTGGGCTGAAGCAAAGTGGCGAGAATTTTGATAGTAGTGGTCTTGCCGGCACCGTTGGGACCGATGAAGCCGAAGCAGTCGCCTTCAGCGATCTCCAGGTTGAGATTGGAAAGCGCCACGAGGGTGCCGTAGCGTTTGGTGAGATTGACGGTTTTGATGACTGCGGGCATTGGAAACCTGCAACAGGATAGTTCGTTAGTCCTTAATAGCTATTTCGGCGCACCGGCACTGTCGCCGGGATTGGCGTGGGTGCTGGTCGGCATTGTAGCCGGTCGTGGGGCCGGCGCGTTGGCCGTGTCCAGAAGGCTTCGGTCCAGCGGCATACTGAACTGGTAAAACGTCGTTCCCTGCCCGGACACCACCGAGCCTTCAATCATCATGGGAAACGGCAGCCCTCCGGTCGATCGGGCAATCACGACCAACTGCCCGGCGCTGAGCAGCGCCGATGTATCGAACCATCTCCCCCCACTTCGGCGAAGCAACTCGAAACGGCCGGTGTCACTTGTATAGCGAGACACCGGCAGCCTGCCGAAAAAACTGAGCAGCGGAAACGACCGGGCGTAAGCCTGCACATTACCCGAATCATCGAAGTGCCCATCCACATTTCGCCCGAAGGCTTCAAACCAATACCGGTCCCAACCCAGCGACACCCCGGCCTGCCCGATGTTCCCGACCAGCGGTTTGCCCTGCCCGGGCATACCAAATAAGTTGCCCTCATTCCCGACGGCCAGGGCCTCGCGTAGGTCCTTTGCCAGATCGATCGACTGGCCCTTTTTCAGTAGCGGCCAATAGACAACCCGGTCGATGCGGTTCTCGCGGAGCTTATATTCAAAGGCCATGTAAACTTCGGCCAGATCGACTTCGCCGGCGTTGATTAATTTGCCCGACAAACCACTCCGCGTGCCGTCAGGTTCGATGCGCACGCTGCCCTGCAAGCCTAGGGGCAACTGCCCGATCCACCGCGTGCGAAATTTCTTCAGTGTACTGCGATACGGAATGCGAAAGACCGGCGGCTCGGTATCGTTGGGATCGGGAATGGGAATGTCGTACTCGACCGATGGGCGATAGTCCGGCGATTGCACGTAACTGGGATGGAGCGTATCGGCGGCCAGCGCCGAAACGGTATCGCTGGCCGTGTCTTTTAATTGGATCGTTCGCACGCCGTCCTCGGGGATGTAAAGCCCGAAGCGCGAAAACACCTCCGCGGGCTGATTCGGCGCGATCTTCACCAGCGAAAGGTGCTTCAGTTCCGGGCCACCTCGTAGGAGCAGTTTCACCAGCAGCACTGTGACCAGAGTGGCGACAATCGCTGATGCGCAAAACAGTATCCAACTAAGATGGGCCTTTTTCCGCGAGAGCAACGTGATGTAGCCGGCCGGCCCGGCG
This sequence comes from Tepidisphaerales bacterium, assembly GCA_038234815.1. Lineage (GTDB taxonomy): Bacteria > Planctomycetota > Phycisphaerae > Tepidisphaerales > Tepidisphaeraceae > JBBQSU01. Next base: position 21,555 of record JBBQSU010000022.1, read on the forward strand.
AGCACCCAATAGGCGATAAAGAAAAATACCGCGATGCTGACATACACCCGGCTCTTGCTGGTCAAGGTCACGTCCTGAAGGGAATAGCCCAAATCAACGACCGTCGCGGGGTGATCGTAGGGCGCGCGGATATTGGCCCACTCCTGGTCAGTCGCAAACGTTCCGCGGACTTTCGTATCGTTCTTCCAGTCGAAGATGCGGTCCCAAACATAAGCCCAACCCGTAGCCGGATTGGTGGTGAAGCTTCGATCGCCCAGGTCCTGGCTAACCCAGTTGACCGCACCCATGCCGTAGGCTTTTCTCACCAGATATGGCGATCGATTGGCTGGGTCATCGGACCACTCGATCCACTCATCTACCACCGCCCCGGGATTGGCCGTGACCTTGACCAATGAAAAAGGCCCGCGGAACTTGCGCCAGGCGTCGTCTCTGCGGTCGGTCGATCCGGCCAGCTTGCGGAGGGGGAACAAATCAAACTTGTCGGTCGATCCGATGGGTGTGACGGGGAGCAGATCGCCAAAGCCCAGCATCCTTTGCCATTCATGTCCCCCGGCACACAGGAAAAGGGTGCCCCCGGCGCGGACAAACTGCCTGAGCGTCTGCAATTTATTCTCGCCGGCGCGTTGGAGATCAACCGGGTCGGCGTTGAGCCACACAATCGCATCGACGGCCTCGTAGCCCAGCACATTGTCGGGCAAATCGGAAGGCTTGATCGTCACCAGGCGCACGCCCTGGCTGAAGCCGGTCACGTCGCCAGGCTCCGTCCCGTCGCGGTCGATGTATTCCGGCCAGGCCGGTTGCGAAGCACCGTCGCTCACGCACAGCACCAGCCGGTTTCCCCGCCGCTGGTCCATGTTGCCACCGAGTGGATCGACGGCAAAGACTGTGGACGTGATGGGAAGCTCGGCAATGGGCTTGGCGCCGTCGGCGCTGGCGAGGATGACCTTGAGGCGTCGCTGCAATTCCTTAAGGCCGAAGCCGTCGCCTGGTAATCCGCCGTCGATCGGCTCAGGCACGAAGTACATCCAGAACCGCTGCTGCGAAGCTTGGCTTTCGGCATTAAGGGTGATCTGCCTTGTGAAAACGGGTCGATCCCCGTCGGCGTCAAACTGCTTGACCTGCAACTGATACGTGCCGGCCGCCGTCGAGCCGGGCACGAGCCGGACCACCATTGGCGTCCAGCAATCCAGGCGCACCTGTCCGCCCAACCCAATGCTTTCCACTTCCCCGCGCGGCTGGGCCATCGCCATTGATGCGCCCAGCAATAGCAGGAACCCGACAACGACGAATCGCATGAGGGAAAAGTTTACTGCCTTAAGGCCCTCATCTCCAACAACCCCTGCCCCGCACGGGAAACGGCGAAAGATGCGCGGGATTGTGTTGTCCATGCCTAGGATCGGAGTAGAATGCTTTTATTCGCCCGGGGTGTCCTTTACCAGGACTGAGAGACCAGACCCGTGGAACCTGATCCGGTTGAGACCGGTGTAGGGAGGCGACGGCAGCGCGGTGCTGTTCACGTCTCCCTGTCTTTTGCATCAATGGAGCAAGTACATGATTCAGCGAAACGATCCCCCCACCAGTTTCTCCCTGCCCGCGATCGGGACCAATCCGTCCACATCCTCTGCCGGGACCACGCCGGGGTCTTTTGCCAATCGCCCCAAGCTGGCCGCCGGTCGCGCCGGCGCGCTCACCTTTAGCTCCCCCGACACGCCGGGTATGCCCGCCGCCAGTGATAAGACCGCTTGGGATTTTATGCCCCAGGACTGGACCTGCCTCGATCCGGCCAACTACGAACGAGCCGAAGCTTGGCAGGCGCCCAGGGGCTTCGTCCCTATCACCCAGCTCGAATGCGCCCGCTTCGGCATAATCACCGACGTGATGAAGCGCGTCGCAGCGCGGGAGGGGCATCTCACCCCCGAGCAGGTGCGCGACGAAGTGGCCGCCGGCCGGATGGTCATTCCCGCCAACACTAACCACCTCAGCTGGAAGCTCGACCCGATGTGCATCGGCCGGGCCAGCAAGACGAAGATCAATGCCAATCTCGGCGCGTCCCCGGTCTCGTCTAATATCGATGAAGAGCTTGAGAAGGTGGATTGGGCCTGCAAATTCGGCACCGACACATTGATGGACCTCTCGACAGGCGGGGATTTGAACGCCACGCGCAGCGCCATCGTCAAACATTCCTCTGTGCCGGTGGGGACCGTCCCCATTTATTCGATGATTTTGGGGCGCAAAATCGAGGATTTAAACTGGGACATGATCCGCACGGAACTGATCAATCAGGCCGAGCAGGGCGTGGATTATTTTACCATTCACGCCGGAGTGCTGCGCGAGCATTTGCCCCTGGTGCGCAACAGGTTGATCGGCATCGTCAGTCGCGGAGGCAGCCTGCTCGCCAAGTGGATGATCCACCACAACCAGCAGAACCCGATGTACACCCACTGGGAGAAAATCTGCGACATCCTGCGCGAGTATGACGTGACGTTCAGCATTGGCGACGGCTTGCGGCCCGGGGGCTTGTCCGATGCCACCGATGCCGCCCAATTGGCTGAACTATCTACCCTGAGTGAATTAACGGAACGCGCCTGGCGAAAGGGCGTGCAGGTGATGATTGAAGGTCCCGGGCACGTCCCGTTCGATCAGATCGAATACAACATGAAGCTCGAGCGCACGCTCTGTCACGGCGCGCCCTTTTATGTCCTCGGCCCGCTGGTGACGGATATTTTCCCCGGCTACGACCACATCACCAGTTGCATCGGCGCCACAGCCGCGGCCTATCACGGTGCGTCTATGCTCTGCTATGTCACTCCCAAGGAGCACTTGGGCCTGCCCAAGAAGGACGACGTGAAACAGGGCTGCATTGCCTACAAGATCGCCGCCCACGCCGCCGACATCGCGCTGGGAATTCCCGGCACGCGCGACCGCGACGACGAGTTGACCAAGGCCCGGGCGGCCCTCAACTGGGAAAAACACTTCGAGCTTTCCTTCGATCCCGACACTGCCCGCGCGTATCACGACGAGGATCTGGATGTGGACACAGATTTCTGCGCCATGTGCGGGCATGATTGGTGCAGCGTGCGGATCAGTAAGGAGATTCTGGAATTCCTCAGCGGCAAGGACGAGAAGTACGACGCCGGCAAGGCCAAGAAGTCCGCAGCCCTCACGCCGGAACAGCAGGACATCCTTACTAAGCGCGCTGTGCTTTCACAAGAAGAGATCGCGGCGCTGGCGCACAAGGGCAAGAAGGCCGACTGCCACAGCGACAAGGTCGCCGACCCGAATCACGCCAAATTGGTGCAGGTCAACACGCTAAAAGCCCACGGGTTGGTGGTGAACGAGAAGGGCCTATGACCGGCGACGCCCGCTGCCAACACGGTCGGACGCCTCACCGTCGTGGCGGGGTCCCCATGTCCCGGCCACTTGGCAAATCCGCCCAGCTTTGAATCCCAATAATCCGGACCCGAGGCGCGACATTTCTAAACGCAACGGAGACACACGGACGCTCGTTTCCCCCTTGGATTTTCAGACGGCTGCCGCGCCAGACAGGGCCAGAAGCTTTCCCGGCATGTCCAATGTCGCGCCAAACACGCCGAAACCCGCGATTGACAGGTTCGCAACTCGTGTTCCATCAGGGCCGCGAGTCATATAGGACTGAGGGCGACACTGGACAAGTCCGCGCAAGGCGATGCCGAGGTATCCGCGATCTACTCGCACATCGCGTAGAAGAATTCCTCCTGCACGATCTTTCCGTTTCTCACGGTGTAGAGCGCGGCTTCCTCCATCTTCATCCGCTTGCCCTTCATCGGGCCGGCCTTGGCCGTGATGTCGTAATTGAACGTGACGATGAACCGGTCGCCGTGGGGCCACGGCCCAGCCACCGTCCCGGAATGCACCTCGTGGTTGTCGGCCCACCACTGGGCCTTGCCGAGCACCGCGTCGATGCCCTCCATGCGGGCAGGCATATTCGCGTCAGACATGGCTTCGATGCTTACGATGGCCTTGTCGTAGAGAGATTTGATGGCGTCGAGGTTCTTGCCCTGCTGACAGAGTTCGACGAGTTTCTTGCCGATACTGAGCGTCTGGTCCATGATCGTTCTCCGGTGAAAGTTGGTCGGATAATACAATTGAGCCAAGACGTGTCGAGAAAAATAGTCCCCTCGCAAAAGATTATTCAAGATCAAACAAAACCGGCCGGCCGGGCCTGCGGGGCGATGGCCATGATGGCTGTAAACACGACAGAAACACGAGGATAAGCAGATGAGCATGTCCGGGTTGATGGAGCTGTCGGGCATTTTATCCTGTATTATGGGATTGGTGGTGGCCCTGCCGGCGCAGGCGCAAGGGATTGATGCAAACAATAAGGAGAAGTTCATGCGGCTGTACGTCGGAACGTCGTCAGGACACAGGGATTCGGGGATTTATGCGCTGCATTTGAATCTGGCCGACGGGAGTTTATCCGAGCCGAAGCTGGCGGCGGCCACGATGAACCCGTCGTTCATCGTGCTGTCGAACAAAGCCGATCGCCTGTTCACCTGCAACGAGACGGCCCAGTTTCACAATCTCGCCACGGGTGCGGTTTCGGCTTATGCGATCGACCCGGCCGGCGAGGGTCTGCGGCTGATCGGGCAGCAAAGCTCGGCCGGGGCCGGGCCGGCGCATCTCAGCATCGATCAAGACGAGCGATGCCTGCTGGTGGCCAACTACGGACAGGGCAGCGTGGCGAGCATCGGGCTGGACCCGGTGACGGGAATGCCGGGGGACGTTCTGTCTGCGATTCAGCACACGGGCCACGGGCCGACCAAGCGCCAGACCGCACCGCACGCCCACGCGGTCCTGGCTGATCCGTCGAACCGATTCGCGCTGGTCGCCGATCTGGGCATCGACAAACTGATGGTTTATTCGTTGGACCACGGAAAACTACTGCCGAAGCCAGAAAATGATTTTGTAACCAAGCCCGGGGCCGGTCCACGCAATTTCGTTTTCTCTGGCGACGGGAAATTCGTCTATCTGGTCAATGAACTGGACAGCACGCTCGTGGTGCTGGCGTGGGATGCCGAGGCGGGCAAGCTGACTGAGGTGCAGAATCTCTCGTCGCTCCCGGCGGATTTCAAGGGGCCTAACACGTCGGCCACGGTGCAGTTGCATCCCGCGGGCGCGTTCGTATACGTTTCCAATCGCGGGGCCGACAGCATCGCGGTCTTCGGCATCGACGCGCAGACACGGAAGGTCACACTCATCGACCAGACGCCCACTGGCAAAACGCCCAGGCATTTCACGATCGAGCCGTGCGGACGATGGCTGATCTGCGCCAATCAGGACGCCGATTCCGTCACCGTTTACGCGATCGACGCCAACAGCGGGAAGCTATCCCGCGGGCCGGGCAGTGCCAGCATCGGCCGACCAACTTGCGTGCAGGTTGTGCCGCAGAAGGACTGAGCGCCGGCGAATAGTAAGCCGGCCGCGGGGAATGAAACGAAACCGATTCAGAGCGGCAACTGCCTGGCCGTGGCGAGGAAGGCCTCGTAATTCTGCCGGACTTCGACGAGCGAATCCCCGCCGAACTTTTCAAGGAAAGCCCGGGCGATTTCAAAGGCGATGACATTCTCCATGACCACGCTGGCCGCGCTGATGGCGCTGATGTCGGACCGCTCCCACCCGGCTTCGGAGGGTTGTCGCGTGTTTAAGTCAACGCTCTTGAGCGGCTTGCCGAGCGTGCTGATGGGCTTCATGGCCGCTCGGACCACCACCGGCTTACCGTTGGTCATGCCTCCCTCAATCCCCCCGGCATTGTTGGTGGGCCGGACAAATCCGAGACTCGGGCGATCCTCCTGCGAAGAATCAAAGGCGATTTCGTCGTGTACTTTGGAGCCAGGGAGGCGCGCGACTTCAAACCCCATGCCGAACTCGACGCCCTTGAAGGCCTGTATCCCCACGACGGAAGCGGCCAGGCGCGAATCCAGCCGGCCGTCCCAGGTCATGCAACTGCCCAGGCCGATGGGGCATCCGAACACATGCGCTTCAACGATTCCCCCGGCGGTATCCTTGGCGGTCTTCTGCTGCGTGATGAAATCGCGCATGCCGGCCGACGCCTCAGCGTCCGGGCAATACATATCCGATTCATCTCTGGCCTTAAGCAACGATGGCCAGTTCTCTTCCGTCACGCTGATCTTCGCAGTCACTTCCCCCACCGACCGCACGAAGCCGAAGACTTCGATCTGAAACTGCCGGAGCAGGCAGCGGGCCAGCGCACCCGCAGCCACACGCGCGGCAGTCTCCCGGGCACTGGCCCGCTCGCGGGTCTCGCGGCAATCGGTCGTCAGCCATTTGATCGAGCCTGACAGATCGGCATGGCCGGGCCGCGGGCGATGCAAAGCCGGCGTGGCCGCTAGATCATCAAGGCGAGAGTCCTTGTTCGGAATCAACAGACTGACCGGGGAAGCGATGGTCTTGCCCCGCCGCACGCCAGTTAACAATTCGACGTGATCCGTCTCGATCTTCTGCCTTCCGCCCCGACCATATCCTCCCTGCCTGCGAACCAGTTCGGCATCGATAAACGCCTGATCCACCGGCACCCCGGCCGGCAAGCCCTCCACCAAAGCCAGCAGCGCCTTGCCATGCGATTCACCCGCCGTGCGATAAGTCAAAGTCGCCATAAGCCGGGCAATGTATCCGAGGTTGCTTGAGATCGTCCAGCACCTGCCCGGCGAAATGTGCATCGGCAAGAGCCTTGGGGTAGACTCAACCCCCGTGGCAATGAATGACAACTCAACCAAGCGGCTGCTTCAGTTCCAGATCATCGTGGAAATCGCCATCGTCGCATTGTGCGCGGTGACGTATTACGTCGGTAAGCAATCGCTGGCCAGCGTGATGGTGCTGTTCGTCGCGCTGCAAGTCTTCTCAGTGTTGGGCCTGATCTGGGGACTGCGCATGCGGCGGAAGATCGAGGCCCAAGATGACAAGCTCCCGCTCGACAAACGCCGATAGCCCTGCTGTCATGGCTGCGGGGGCAGCTCATTGGCGGCCCTATCCACGACCTTGCCGGCGACCTTGTCCCCAACCTTGTCCATCATCAGCTGAGACGGTGTTTGGTGGCGTTTGGATTTCCACACAAAATACGCAACGCCAATCACCGACAGCACGATCGCGGCCAAAGTAACCACGTGCTTGTAGTGATCGATCTTGGCCATGAAATCCTTGTCGATCAGTCCGCCCACCCACCACCCCAACAACATGAAGCCCCCGCCGCTCACCAGCGCCGCTAGGCCGTCCACAATTATAAACTTCACGAAGTTGAAGCGCGTCACCCCGGCCGTCACAACCATGGCCCCGCGGATGCCGGCAAACAATCGGCCAATCGCCACTACCCATGTGCCATAACGGGCAAAAAGCCGTTCCGCCTGCTCGATGCGCGCCAGCGTCACGTGCTTGCCGATGAAGGGCACCTTGGTGATCTCGCGGCCAAACTTTTTGCCGAAATGGTAGAGGATGCAGTCCCCGCCGATGATGCCGAGCCAGCAGGCCAGCCCGGCGATCGGCCAGGTCATTTGCCCCTTGGCGATCAGCCCGCCAGCTATCAGAAGTGGGATGTCTTCCGGGAGCGGCAATCCAAGCCCGCAGGCAAAGAGCAGCCCAAACAAAACGACGTACCCGCCCGTGGAAATCCACTGCTGCGCGTGATCCAAAAAGCCCGCGGCCAAGAGTTCATTCATTGCCCATCTCGTCGATCCGGGTTCGCCCGGTCAAAGCACGGTCAAGTCCGATCAAATGTAGTACATGGACTGCTGTACCCCGCCGGCGCGAACCACCAGCTCGAGCAATTGCTCGAGTGTCAGGCTGTCCAGCACTTGGTCGGTGGCAGCAGTCAGCTTTTCATTGAGAATGCGTACGGCCAGTTCGCCGGGTGACTGGTCCGGCCCGGCAAGGCCCTCTTTTATCGTCAGACGCCCCTCAAGCCTGCGGATCAAGTCCCCGACATTGATCTCGCGCGGCGGCCGCGAAAGCCGGTATCCCCCGCCACTGCCCACCTTGCTTTCCAAAAATCCCCCGCGCCGCAGCGCCAGCAGAATCGCTTCCAGAAATTTGTTCGGCAAATGCTCCTGCTGGGACAGCTCTTTGGACTGCCCATACTGCCCCGGCGTCAGTCGCGCCAACTGCACCACCGCCCGAAGCCCGTATTCTGTTCGCTTGCTCAATCGCACGATCCGGCTCCCGGCATGGTTAAATCCGCCTAACTCGATCGGAATCGTAAACATCTAGGATCGAGCGTCAACCTGAAAAGGGGAGCGATGGGAGCGGGTAACGAGCGACAATCGGCAGATTTCAGCGATTTTGCAGAGGGGCATGGCTTTCCGCGCGCCTGACGAGAGCCGCGCAGCTCGCTCATTAAGTGTACAGATTCCGCCCGGGGTGGGATGGCGTTTCCGTTGCCGTTCTTCTCGATGTTGGTGTTCGTGCCGGTATGGGCACGGCAGCGTGTCTCATTGCGGCGGGAAGCTTGCCAGCCGCACCGCTCTACGCCGCTTGCGGGCGGTATTCCAAAAGGACGTCCGGCAGGTGTTTCATACCGCGGCGCAGGGCCTTGGCGACGGCGTATTGAATGCTGGCGTCGAATCGCTGATGCACTTTTTCGTCCGGCTCAACCCCCAGCCGCCGCATTTGATCGATCGCCCATAGCCAGACGTGATATTCCTCTTCGCAGCGTTTCTTATATTTTTCAAAGCCGATGACGTGATGTCCCACCTCATGCAGAAAGATCGCCAGGCTGATTGGCGTTCGCGGACGAGGGGATTCGATCCAGTTGATGACCTGGCCATCGTGGTAAAAGACCTGCCAGGCGGATCCACTCATGCTGTTGCGCCATTTTTTCACGCGGATGTCGTGGCGTCGTCGCACGGTCGCAATTAGGTGGGTGTAATCGGGCATAGCAAACCGTTCCATCGGATAAAAAGACAGCAGTCCTCATCGTCAAAGGCAGGTATCGGAACTATAGGACGCTAAGCCCGCGGTCGGGTAGGATTCGCCTTGTGCCGGTATTCGTCTGCGAAATAATCACCTACCAGTTCAGTTGGCTGATCTTGCTGCTGCTGGTGTTCTTATTACTGGTCAGTGTGGGGATGTATACGATTGTGGTGCGCAGGGCGACGACGGGGCGGCACTGGGTGGCCATGCAGGAGTGGGCACGCCAGCACCGGTTTCGGATGGTCTCGCTGCCGGCACCGCTTCCTCCGCCACTGGACCGCATCGCCGACATGACCGTTCGGCCCACCATCGTCGCCACCACCGGCACGGTGACGCTCGTGCGGCTTGAATCGATCTTCGACGAGCAATCGCTGGTCTGGCATGCAATGATTCATGAGATCGAAAGCGACTGGCCGGCCACGGCGCTTCGGCCGGGCGCTGTGACGCGGAGCCTCCTGGATCACTTCCAACTCCAATCGCACGCGGCGCTTTCCACCGAACGGTTTGAGATAATCGGCGAAAGCCGGCGGGCGGCCCAGGCTTTGGCCGATTCGTCCGAGCGGGCCATCCTGCCGGCCGACATCGGCCTGTTGCTGATCGATCGCCTGCTGCTGATTGATTTCTCTGCCCGCCCCTTCGACCCCATTCAGTTCATGCGGATAATGGCGATGGCCCAGCAGTTGATCGCCCATCTGCCGCAGATGGCGGCGACGAAAAAGTGATCCCACCCTGCCGGCCGCCCTGGCAAGTCAAACCCGAAAAATCGCCCCCATCTTCTTTCCCAACATCGAGCTTGCTGAAAGGATGGTGAGTGTAAGCAACAACATCGCCCACACACCCAGCGCGCTGGCGATGTAGGGGCCGTCGCCAAGCCGCTGAAACAGTTCATAAATCGCCTTGGTGATCGGCCAGGTGCCTTCCTTTTGCGCCAAGATGAGCGAATCACTGACTTCGAGCATAGCGAACGCAAACGCGAGCAATCCTCCTGCCACCAAGTTGGCACCGATGAGTGGGATGGTGATCCGGCGCGTCGTCATCCACCTTGACGCCCCCAGGTTCCGCGCGGCCAGTTCCAGGTCGACCGGCGTCTGTTCCAGCCCTGCCACGCCGGATCGAACGACATAAGGCAACCGCCGCATGGCATAGCTGATGACCAGCAGCAGTGTGGGATTATTCTGCACGTCAAACAGCCCCGCCAGCGCCTCGGCATGTCGCTGCTGAAAAAATACCCGCATCTGCAACCCAACGGCCAGATAACCGAAGGCCATCACTAGCCCCGGCACCGCCAGCGGAAGCATCGCCAGCGCGTCCACCGTGGCCCGGAAAAGCCGCGGAAGCCGACTACGCACGATCACGAAAGCAAT
>JBBQSU010000023.1:0-31737 GCA_038234815.1 Tepidisphaerales bacterium
GTCCAATCGCATCGAAGGCGTCACCGTGTCGCCGGAGCGCCTCGCACCCTTGGCGTTGGGTAAGGCCCGGCCACGTGATCGTTCAGAGGAAGAACTGTCCGGCTACCGCCGGGCGTTGGACTGGATTTACTCGCGGAAGTCAATCGTGCCGATCGACGCGCGGACTATCCGGCACCTGCACGCGATCTCGCATGCGGGAGCGGGCGACGCCGGCGCGTTCAAGAGCCGTGACAATGAGATCATCGAGATCCTTCCCAACGGCCAGCGGCGCATTCGTTTCAAGCCCACCACTGCGAAACAGACCGCCATTGCCATCGATGATCTTTGCGCGGCGTACCAGCGAGTGACCGCTGCCCAGCGCGTGCCGCCGTGGCTGATGGTCTCCACGATGGTCTTCGACCTGCTATGCATTCACCCGTTCCGCGATGGCAATGGCCGAGTCTCTCGTCTGTTGACCACCATGCTCCTGCTGCAAACCGGCTTTAGTGTCGGCCGGTATGTCAGCCTGGAGCGGCTGGTCGAAGAGACCAAAGAGGATTACTACCGCGTGCTGGCTGAATGTTCGCAGGGGTGGCATGAGGGCCGCAATCCGATCCTGCCGTGTTGGAACCACTTTCTGACCGTGTTGCGGCGCGCGTACATGGAGTTCTCGCAGCAGGTGGAAAATCGCGCTGGCCAGCCGGCCAAAACAGAGTTGGCCCGCCGGTTGATCCTCAGCCAGGTGGGGGAATTCACATTGGCCGATATTCATGGCCAGCTTCCGGGGATCAGTAGCCAACTGCTCAAGAAGGTTCTGGGGGAGATGAAAGCGGCCGGGCAGGTGTCCTTGGCCGGGCGCGGCCGTGGCGCGAAGTGGACGGTGCAGTGATGAGCGCTCTGGACGATGACAAGCTCAGGGCGCTTCTTAACAAGCGAGGCAAAGCGGAACTGGTCGAATGGGTCATCGCGCAGGCCGACGTGAATGAAGAGTTGCGACGGGCACTCATCAATCTGGTAGCCCCCCAGGCAGACGCCGCGACGCTGGTGTCGGAACTGAACCAGATTATCAGCAAGGCATGGGGGCGCATGCGAACCAGCCGCGAGCCGTGGAAACTTGCGCGGCCCATCGCCTCCGACCTGGAACCAGTGCTATCGGCCTCGGATCAACTGATCGAACGCAGCCATGCAGAAGCCGCCGAGAAGGTGCTTCGCCGGTTTGTCGAAGCCGCCGACAAGGGCTTCGATCATGTGGATGATTCATACGGCTACCTCGGGCCGCTCTGCCAGGAAGCGGTCACACTCTGGGGCAAGGCATGGGCGCGAATAATGCCACGCGACCCGATCCAACTGGCGAAACTGGTATTTGAAGGCGTCCGCGATAACGGTTATGCCATCCGCGATCGCATGATCCGTGACTTTGCCCAGCCGCTGGGCCGCGAGGGGTTGCTGTTGCTCAAGGAACTGTTTATCGCGGAGCACCAAGCCAACGTCACCAGAAAAGGCATGAATGATTGGGAACGGCGCGAACCGCTTCGGCATCTGGCCGATGTGGCTGATGCGCTGGGCGACGTCGACATGTACATTGACGTGCAGCGCCAATGCGAGGTGGCGGACGTCTATGCGATGCCCATCGCCCGTCGCCTACTCGATGCCGGACGGGCGGCCGAGGCGAAGGAATATATGGACCGTGCTGATCCCGTCCGGTCGCACTTTCAGGGCGAGAGGGATGACTACACCACGCTGAAATGCAAAATTCTCCAAGCGCTGGGCCGCGATGGCGAGGCACGCGACGCGCTCTGGCGGGAATTCCGCCGTGGATTGAGCACCACAGCGCTGGATCGTGTCTTGGCGATGACTCCCGATGAGAAGCAGTCGGCATTGACCGATGATGCGGTCGCGGTCGCCGAGGCCCATCCCGACAAACTCGCCGCTGCACTGTTTCTGCTCGAACGCGGTCAGGCCGGACGGGCGGCGAAGTTAGTTGACGCACAGGCCGACAGATTCGAGGGGCGATACTACGGCATGTTGCTGAAACTCGCCGAGGCGCTTCAGCAGGAATTCCCCGCGTCCGCGTGGGTGCTGTATCGCGCTCTGATCCTGAACATCCTTGAGGAGAAGCGATCAAAGGCGTATCACCACGCCGCCGATTACCTGGCTATTGCCCACAAGTTGGCGGCACATACAAACTTGGGCGAAAGGCAACGAGAATGGCTGGCGAGCCTACGCGAGAAGCATGGAAGGAAATACGCGTTCTGGAACCTTGTTAAAGAGTGACGGCGACGGCAGCGGGAGCGTCTCGACCAAGTTGGGAGAGAACTGAACAGAGACAACAGAGACAGGGGCCGAGACCTTGCCGAGAACGGCGGGTGCGATTTTCATCGGAAGGTCAGGCGCTCACAGCACAGACAACAGGGCTATAACCCGTGCCGCAAAGTCTCTCCGGCGAACAGAGACCTCCGGGGTCGGACCACCGCCGACGCGCCCGAAGACGCGCCGGATCGATGTGCGGGTTATGGCTTGCGGCAAATCAGAGACAACGGCCGAGTCGGGCCAGAATCGTAACCCGTTGCGGGAACTGGCGTAGAAAACGAAAACGCCACCGAGGTCTCTCGGCGGCGTTTTCTCTAAACCGTGGGGCCGGTCACGTTTGTAACCGGCCCGAAAGTAGCGGGGGCAGGATTCGAACCTGCGACCTCCGGGTTATGAGCCCGACGAGCTGCCAGCTGCTCTACCCCGCGATCAATTGAATGTTCTACTTTAGTCGGGCGTGCGGGACTGTCAAGCAGGGACCTGGGGCAATTTTTCTCGTGCGCGGCGCGGCGAGGGAATGCTTGTATTTTCTGATCGGATCACGCAGAATTCTTCATCAGTTCAGACACGGAGGTCGAGCATGCGCATCATCGCTTTTATGAATCAGAAAGGTGGCGTGGGGAAAACCACCACCACCGTCAATCTTGGCGCGGCGTTGGCCGCGGCGGGCAAGCGGGTTTGCCTTATCGATCTTGACCCCCAAGCACATCTAACGATCAACTATGGCGTGGAGCCTTCGCCGGATCATGTCAGCCTGTATGACGTGCTGATTGAAGACCGCGGATTTCTTGAAGCGGTGCATAAGGTTTCGGACAACATCGCTTTGGTGCCAAGCAGTATTGACCTGGCCGGGGCCGAGGTGGAACTGGTGAGCATGCTGGGCCGGGAGCTGCTTTTGAAGAAGCGGATCGAGGCCGCGCGGCACGATTTCGATTTTATTCTGATGGACTGCCCCCCCAGCCTGGGCCTGTTAACGATTAATGCGCTGGCGGTGGCCACCGAGGTGATAATCCCGATGCAGCCGCATTTTCTGGCACTTCAGGGCGTGGCCAAGCTGCTGGAGACGGTGCAACTGGTCAACAAGCGTATGAACCCCGGGCTGAAAGTCTCCGGGATCGTACTGACGATGTACGACGCGCAAACGAAGCTGAGCGCGGAAGTTGTCAATGAGCTGAATGGTTTTATTGAAGAGGCCAAAGGCAAGCCGCTTCCCTGGGCCGATGCCCGGATTTTTGAAGCGAAGATCCGTCGGAATATCAAGCTGGCGGAATCGCCGAGCTTTGGGCAGACGATTTTGGATTACGATCCGACGAGTAACGGCGCGGCGGACTATCGCGCGCTGGCGGCCGAGGTTTTGGCGATGCAGCCGGGGGCGGCCGGGGCGACGAAAAAGCCGGTGTCGCGGGCGGTTACGGTGTCGGTGAACGCGTCGATTGATCCAACGAAGCTGGCCGCGGCGCAGGTGCCGGGCACGCTGGCCGGAGTGTCAGGCGCCGGTCCCAGCACGCGGGTGATGACGCCGCCGGTGACGAGTGTTTCGCCGCGCGTTGTCGCTGCGGTTACCGGCCCTGCGCCATCTATCGCGCCACGACCAGTAGCCGGCCCGATTACACCGCGGGCAACGACACCCTCGCGTCCGGTGATGGCGGGTGCGTCACCCGTTAAACCGGCTGCAATGCCGAGCGTTGAAACAGCGCAGGGGTGAAAGCCATGTCCAATTTATCGTTACATGCCCCCTGGCGAATGGAATACATTCGATCCATCGACCAGGGCGACGGCGCTTGTTTTGTCTGCCAGGCAGCGACGGCGGACGATGCGGAACTCCGCAAGAAGCGGCTGGTGCTGTGGACGACTGAACACTCAGTGGTCCTTATCAATCGCTTTCCGTATACCAACGGTCATTTGCTGATCTGCCCCAAGAACCACAAAGCTGACTTGATCGACCTGAGCGACAGTGAATTGCTCGATCTGCAAAAGCAGACCGCAGCAGGGATGGACCTGCTTCGGCGGGCGATGAGCGCGCAGGGGTTTAACGTGGGGATCAATCTGGGCCGGTGCGCCGGCGCCGGCGTTCCGGGACATCTGCATCAGCACCTGGTGCCGCGTTGGGGCGGCGATACGAACTTCATAAGCGTGGTGGGAAGCGTTCGGGTGGTTCCGCAGGCAATAGAGCAACTTTATGACGAGTTGCTGCGGCAACTGAAATAGGACCGCGTTACATCTGCTCGGGGTGGTCGATACCAAGCAGATCAAGGCCGAGCGCGAGCGTGCGACGGGTGGCATCGCTGAGCGCTAGTCGGCTTTCACGCGCTTTTGCATCCGGGGCCTGAAGCACCGGGCAATTCTCGTAAAAACTGCTGAACTTGCTGGCCAGTTCGTACAGATAAGTGCAGAGGTGATGCGGCTTAAGCTCGCGTCCAACTAGTTCAATGACATCGACCAGCCGCAGCAGGTGCTTGGCCAGGATAAGTTCAAACGGCGAATCGAGATTAATAGGCGCGGGCTTGGACGAAAGCAGACCAGCACCTTGGGCCTTGCGAAAAATGGCTTGGATGCGGGCGAAGGCGTATTGAAGATAGGGAGCGGTGTTGCCATCCATCGCCAGCATCTTGTCCCAGCTGAAGACATAATCGCTGATTCGGTCCTTGGATAAGTCAGAATATTTCACCGCGCCGATGCCGACTTTTTCCGCGATCAGGGCTTTCTGTCTTTCGGGCATTTCGAGATTCTTCTGTTCCACGATGGAGAGGGCGCGCACGCGGGCCTCGTCGAGCAGATCTTTGAGCTTGACGGTCTCACCGGACCGAGTTTTGAACGGCTTGCCATCTTCGCCAAGCATGGTGCCGAAGGGCGCGTATTCCAGCTTTACCTGACCGCCGTTTGTCCAGCCGGCGTTGGCAGCGGTACGAAACACCTGGTCGAAGTGTTGTGCCTGGCGCGAATCGTGGGTGTAGATGATTCGATCGGCGTGGAGTTCGCTGACACGATAGCGGATCGCCGCCAGATCGGTGGTGCCGTAAAGGTACCCGCCTCCGGTTTTTTCGATAATGAGTGGGGTTTTGTCGGGGCCATCGACGAAGACCACGACCGCGCCGTCACTCTCAACTGCCAGGCCCTGGGCTTTGAGTTCACTAACCACGCCGGCAAGAAATGGGTTGTAGAACGATTCCCCGCGCTCGTCCTGCGGCTGGAGTTTGACGGCCATTGCTTCATAAAGGGGCTGAAAATGCCTGCGGGTTTCGTCGACGATCCTTGCCCATGCGGCCCGCTCCTGTGCATTTCCAGCTTGTAATCGCACGACCGTCCGGCGGGCTTCGTCCTGAAATGCCGGGTCATCATCGAAACGCTTCTTGGCAGCGCGGTAGAAGTCCTCAAGATCCGCGATGTGGCTCTCCCCGCTGCCCTGATTCAGTGACCGCAGGTGAGTGATGAGCATGCCGAACTGCGTGCCCCAGTCACCAAGGTGGTTCTGGCGAATCACCCGATGGTCCTGGAAATCCAAAACCCGGCTGATGGCGTCGCCGATGATCGTGCTGCGCAGATGCCCGACGTGCATCTGCTTGGCAATGTTTGGCCCGGAATAATCGACCACCACCGTCTGCGGATTTTCCGATCGCGGGATGCCCAAGCGATCGTCGGCGACGACCGCCTGGAGTTGCCTGGCCAGCCAAACGGGGTCCAGTTTTACATTGATAAAGCCCGGCCCGGCGATCGACACCTCGGCGGCGAGCGGGGAAAGATCGAGTTTCTCCCGGATTTTTTCCGCTACTGCCCGCGGAGTGATCTTCTGACCAGTTTTTTCGGTGATGATGCGGGCCAACCCCATGGCAGCATTAGACTGGTAATCGCCGAATTTGTCGTTCTGGCTGAGGCCAATGAGGGGATCGGACGGGAACCCAAAGGCCGCTTCAATAGCCGAAACGAAGCGTTGACCGAGCTGATGAACGATACTTTGCATAGAGTAGAGGTTTGTCGATCCAAAAAATCGAAACTATGATGTCGCGGCCGCATGCTACTATAGATGCCGGTCGATCTCTATCGCTTGCAGTTGACGAAGGCGTCTGGTCAAGTTTTTTCTCGTCGTTTTACGCAGGATTGAAGCGCATGAAATTGTTCCTGAGCCGCAGCTTGTTGGCCCTTTTGTTATCCGCCGGCGTCGTTCGGGCCGAAGCCCCGATAGCTGACCAGCCGGTGGCCGCCGCCGAGGAACTAAAGTCCGAGGCGTTCAAGGCGCTTCGGGGCGGACAATTTGAGACGGGCTATGGCCTGCTGTGCAAGGCGGCATCGATCGCGCCCGATCCTACCCTGGCCAAGATGGTGAACTGGACGAGCCAGTTCGAGGCCCAACGGCAAACTTTCGCCGCCGAGCGGAAAAAGAGTTTTGACAAGGCCGTGGCCGATGTCCATCTGCTGATTAAGCATCATAAGGAAGATTTTGCGGTGGACTCTGCGTCCCGGGCCTACGGCCTGGCCGCTGACAAAAAGGCGTTTGATGAAGAACCTTGGGTGAAAGAGTTGGTCGCCAGCGCGGTATCCCGAGGCACGGGATACGAAAATTCAGAACAGTGGGTGAAAGCGCTCCGGGTCTATTCTGACCTGGGCGCGCTGCAGCCGGCCAACCCTGAGTGGAAGGAACACCTGAAATCAGCAACTCGGCGTGTTCGTCTTCTGGCCTTTTATGCGCCTGACGAATTGAAGGAAATGCAGGAAGGCGATGTCAAAGAGCGGAATGAAGTGGAAGTCCTTTTGCGAACCGAAAAAGATAAGGCCACCAGCCGCCCTGCCACCGAACCTGTCGCCAACGACAGTTTCAAGACCGACTGGCACGATACGCTCCGCGACGTGAAATACAGCATGTTGCGCGAAGCTATGGCCGATGTGCGCATGAACTATTTTCGAGATATCAGTTACAAGAATCTTATGATCGGCGGGTTGCGAGGGCTTCAGGCTCTGGCCACCACGGGCGGACTTGAAAAGGCGTTCCCCACGCTTAACGACCCGGCCAAGAAGAAGGCGTTTCTCGACCGCATCGGTGAAGATTTGGAAAAGGCCCAGGCGGTCACGCCCGAAAACGAAAAGCTCCGCATGTCCAACTTGCTGGCACGTCTGAAGAGCATCAATGATGACACGTTGCAACTGGACGAGGGCGTGATCGTCAGCGAATTCGCCGACGGCGCGTTTTCCGAGCTTGACCCATTCAGCAGTATGATTTGGCCGGCAGAGACCGAGGAATTTGCCAAGACCACCCAGGGCGAATTCAGCGGGGTGGGCATCCAGATTCAGACCGACGATGAAGGGAACCTCAAAGTGGTCAGTCCGATTGAGGACAGCCCAGCCTATAAGGCGCGCATCAAAGCCGGCGACATCATCACCCAGATCAACGACAAAAACGCCAAGGGAATCACCACGACGCAGGCGGTGAAGCACATCACCGGCAAGGAAGGCACGGAGGTGGCATTGACCATCCGCAGCCTTGATGGATCGGTGCGCATCGTGAAGCTTATGCGAGAAAAGATCAAAGTTGGCAGTGTGAAGGGGTATTCCCATCGTGTTGGCGGCGGGTGGGAGTATTTTGTTGATCCCCAAGAGCAGATTGCCTATCTGCGCATCACCAATTTCACGCGCACCACCAGCGATGAATTGGACAAGGCGGTAAGCGAGATCAGGGAAAAGGGCGGCAAGGGAATCATCCTTGATTTGCGATACAACCCCGGCGGGCTTTTGACGGCGGCGACTGAAGTTTCGGATAAATTCCTCCACGAGGGCGTGATCGTTTCAACGCGCGCCGACCGGGAAACACCCAACCAACCCACGGTTACGACGGCTCGCGGAGATGATGACGAGACGAACGTTCCGCTAGTGGTGCTGGTCAATCAATACTCGGCTAGCGCCAGCGAGATTGTTTCCGGCGCGTTGAAGGACCAGAAGCGGGCGATTGTGGTTGGCGAGCGAACGTTCGGAAAGGGATCGGTGCAGATGCTGTTTCCCATCGCCAGCCGGTCGGCATTGTTGAAATTGACGACCTCCCACTACTACCTTCCTCTGGGAAAGTGCATTCACCGCGAGGAAAACAGTACGGATTGGGGCGTGGATCCGGACGTGAAGGTCGAAATGGCCCCCGAGCAGATGCGCGCCGCGATCGATGCCCGGCAGGCACTCGACGTGCTGCGCGACGTCGAGGAAGGCAAGACCATCCCGGTGAAAAGCGTCGAAGTGGTTAAGCCACCGGTACAGGACGGCACGGCGATCTCTACGACGGTTCCCACTACGCAGGAAGGCAAGAAAGACCTTCTCAGCATGGACCCCCAGCTTTCGGCCGCCATGCTGGTGTTGCGACTGAAGTTGGCCGGTGCGGCACTATAGACTCAATCGGATTCTGCCGCGGGAGACGAACAGACGGCGCGGCCGGTTGCTGACAAAACAAAAATGCCCCGATGATCCTTCCGGACCATCGGGGCATTGTTTTTCTGCAGAAACCCGGCTTTACAGCGCGCCGTCCTTCTTGCCCATGACCTTCAGCAGGTCAATCACGCGGTTGCTGTAGCCCCATTCATTGTCGTACCAGCTCACAACCTTGAAGAAGCGCTTCTCGCCTTTCAGGTTGTTCTGCAGCGTGGCCAGGCTGTCGTAGATGCTGCTGCGGGCGTCGTGGATGAAGTCGCTGCTGACCAGTTCTTCAGCGGTGACGCCAAGGATGTCCTTGAGGTAAGTCTGGCTGGCTTTCTTCAGGGCGGCATCGATTTCTTCGATGCTCGTGTCCTTGGTGGTGCGGAAGGTCAGATCGACCACCGACACGTCCGGGGTTGGCACGCGGAAGGCCATGCCGGTGAGCTTGCCCTTGGTAGCCGGCAGCACTTCGCCCACGGCCTTGGCGGCGCCGGTGGTGCTGGGAATGATGTTCAAAGCGGCAGCACGTCCGCCGCGCCAGTCCTTCTTGCTGGGTCCGTCCACGGTCTTCTGGGTGGCGGTGTAGGCATGGATGGTGGTCATCAAGCCGGTTTCGCTGCCGATACCTTCCTTGAGGATCACATGCACAACCGGGGCCAGGCAGTTAGTAGTGCATGAGGCGTTGGAGACGATGGCATGTTTGGCCGAATCGTATTCGCCTTCATTGACGCCTATGACGATAGTCTTGACTTCGCCCTTGCCGGGAGCCGAAAGGATGACTTTTTTGGCGCCGGCAGCCAGGTGGCCCTTGGCCTTTTCGCTGTCGGTGAAAAGGCCGGTTGATTCGATCACATAATCAACGCCCAGCGCCTTCCACGGCAGTTGGCTGGGTTCCTTGGTGGCCATCACGCACTTGATTTCATGGCCGTTGACCACGAGGGTGTCAGCTTCGGCCAGATCGGCCTTGCTCTTCTTGGTTTCCACCTTGTGCTTGAAGTGGCCATGCACCGAGTCATACTTCATCTGATAGGCGAAGTAGTCGGCGTCGGTGGAGATATCCACCACCGCCACCACGTCGATCGTCTTGCCTAGCAAGCCCTGATCGCACAACGCCTGAAAAACCATTCGACCGATGCGGCCGAATCCATTAATACCAACCTTCAAAGCCATGTCTGATCTCCTGTAGAAACCGTTGGGAAAATTAAAAAAAGCGGAAAAGGCACCTATTGATGCCTTTAGTGAGCATGGGAGGTTAGGGAAGCGGTTCCGGCCTGTCAAGCAGCGGCATTCTTCAAGCATGGACGCGGTCCGATATGACTCGCGGCACGGGCATTTCCCTAAGCGCGTGCCAGTTATTCCCCTTATTCGATGCACTGCGAAATTCCTGCCGCTTTCACCCGATTCGGGTGTATACTTCCGCGTTGCGTCGAGTATGTTGGCCCCTAATGTGGGTTATCAGGGTCCGCGGCGGGTGTTCTAGAAGTTGTCGGGAGAAAGATGTCAGGGACGGGCATTCCAGTTAATCGGCCGATGGGCCGAACGCTCGTGGTGGGCAGCCCAGCCTATCGTGGGCTGCCGGTGCAGACACTGCAAGGCTTGGGGTGCACCTGCGCCGAGTTCGATGACCCTTATGCCGCGATGATTGAACTGTGCCGCCGACCATTGGTCTATCGCGCGCTGGTGGTCAGTCTCGCCAGTGTCTATCGAGAAGAACTGGCGATTATCTCCGCGGTCAAGGCGCGCTTTCCTCATGTGGAAATATGGCTGGCCCAAGCCGACAGCCGTCTGGCTGCTTTGGCCGATGCCATGCGATTCGGGGCCGATGGACTGGTTTCCGAAGAGGGCCTGCATCGCACGGCCGGCGAACCAGCACCCCGCACGACAACCAACTCCGCCGAAGCACCGGTGGCAAAATCCCACGTGCTGGAAGACGGCGGGTTTGAAGCCGCCGGTATGGACGAGGCCGAAATCGACACCAATGACGCGGTGCTGACCGCAGATGAACTTCGGGCATTGCTTCAAGAACAACCGACACTCAGGCAAGGCGACGAATAGCTCCCTTCAGAGTATCCAATGGTTCGAGTGACTGCAGAGAAAATCCTCGTCATAGGCGACACGCAGAACGAACTGCGCGCTACGCTTTCGTCCGCCCGGCCGGCGGCACAAATTACGTCTGTGAGCACCGTCTTCGATGGATTGGCCGAACTGGCGGCAACCTCATTCACGAGCATTTTGGCCGCGACCGAGCCGATCGAGCGACGGCCCGAATCGGCGGTCAAGGCGTTACGACAAATGGCCGGCGGCAGCCGATTGCTGCTCTTGGGGCATCCCACACTCGAACCGCTGGCCAGAAAAATGCTCGAGTTCGGTGCCGACGATTACCTAGTCACGCCGGCGCTGGCGACGGATTTGGAGCACGCCCTCTCATCAACGCCACGATGGCAAAATGCGCCGCCGCCCGCCCTGCCGGAAGATCCGCTCGATACCCCGGTGACCAATCCGCGCGCACTGGAGTCTGCGGAATTGCCCCTCGGTCAATGGGCATTGGAAGAGCTACTGGCTCACCCCGCCGATGCCGTGCATGCCCTGCTGAACAAGATCAACGCCCGTCTTGCGCCGGGTCTGACCCTATCCCTCTTGCCCGCTTCAAGCCCCCCAGGCGAGGCGGTGCCCAACGCTATCCACTGTCCCATCCGCGTTGAAGATCGCCCGCTCGGCACGTTGCGCGCAGCAATATCAAGCGATGCGCACTGGCCCGACCCGAACGCGTTGCTGGCAGAACTCACACAACTTGTCGGGCGGATGCTGTTGATACAAGAGCGCCACAACGGTCTGCAAAAGCTTGCCGCAACGGATGATCTCACCGGATTGAACAACGGGCGATTCTTCCGAGTTTTTCTTAACAAGATCGTCGAAAAAGCTCGCGCGGTGCGGTTTCCCGTCACGCTGTTGCTCTTCGATATTGACAACTTCAAGCAATATAACGACCGCTATGGCCATGGCGTCGGCGACGACATCTTGAAGCAGACGGCGCTGTTGATGAAGCGCTGCGTGCGCGATCATGATTTGGTGGCGCGCATCAGCGGGGATGAATTCGCCGTTGTATTCTGGGAAAAAGACGGCCCCCGACAGGCGCTGGACCCCAAGACGGGCCAGTCGATGGCTGCGCCAATTTCCGGCCGCCCGCCCCAAACGCCTGTACAAATTTTCGCGCGATTCCAACGCCTCATCGCCTCCCAGCATTTTGACGGCCTCGGCCCCCAGGGACGAGGCACGCTCACCATTTCCGGCGGGCTGGCCGTCTTTCCCTACGACGCCCACAACGCCACGGACCTGGTCGACGCCGCCGACAAGGCCCTGATGTTCGGGGCCAAAAAATCCGGAAAAAACTCCATCTTCCTCATCGGTGGTGGCGACCCTGCTGTTCCACCCGAATAGCCTTACACGGCCCGATCGATTTCATCGAAAGACACCAGCCCTGCTGCGACGAGCGAATGCCCGTTGTGTTCCAGCCGTTTGAACGGCGTGCCCGAGAGCGCCTTTTGAATTGCCTCCAGGCTTGGCTGTTTCAAAATAACGTCGCGGAGTTCGTCGTTGGCTGACAGCAGTTCAAAGAACCCTCTGCGACCGGCGTAACCCGTGTTCAGGCAACGCGGGCATCCGCGAGCGACATACACCCGCTGCACCAGTCCAACCGTGCCGGCCATCTTCGCCTGCTGCTCAGGCGTTGGCATTTCGGCCTTTTTGCAATAGGGGCAGAGCTGGCGCACCAGTCGCTGGGCCAGCACCACGTGCAAGCCCTGGGCAATCAGATAAGGCTCCACTCCCAAATCCAGCAATCGAAAAATCGTCCCCACGCTGTCTTTGGTATGCAGGGTGGAAAAGACCAGATGTCCGGTAATGGCTGCCTGCATGGCGATGCGCGCGGTTTCGGGATCGCGAACCTCGCCGACCAGAATTACATCCGGGTCCTGACGCAACAGCGACCGCAAGAGCGCACTAAAACTCTTCCCGCCGGCCTCGTCCACCGGAATTTGCGTCACGCCGGGCAATTCAATTTCGACGGGATCTTCGATGGTCATCACGTTGAGTTGGGCCACGTCGATGCTGCGGATCAGCGCATAAAGTGATGTCGTCTTGCCGGAACCTGTCGGGCCGCACACCAGCACCATGCCGGATTCCTGCTGAATCGCGGTGGACAAGGCCTTGTGCATCCAATCGGGAAGCTCAAGGTTGTCAATCGTCAGCGGAGCGTTCGTCGCATCCAGCACGCGGATCACCAGTTTTTGGCCGTGCATGGTCGGCGCGAAGCTCACCCGGTAATCGATCCGATGTCCCTGCGGTTTGAGTTGTCCGCCGGCGATCGTCGGGGCCTGCGCGGCAAAGTGCCCCTCCTGAATGATATTCCGCTGGGCGATGTCGATGTCGCTGAGGATTTTCACCAGCGCGTTCACCCTCACGCCCAGCTGCGCGTCCAGCTTCACAATCGCCACCATCACGCCATCCACGCGGATGCGAATCTGGTAATAGGCCTGCTTGGGTTCGACGTGAATGTCAGTCGCGCGATTGCGAAGGCAGATGAGCATGACCATTCGCAACACTTCGACGGCGTCGAGCCGACCAGCGACGCGGCGTGATTTCCCGGCCGGATGCACTACCTGCCCACGGGCGTTAAGCAGCGAAATCTCGGTTTCGCTCACCACAGGCTCGGGCATGGCATCAATGAGGCCCTGCAATGTCGCCTGCGCGTCAGCCCCGTCGGGGCCAATTTCAATCGAGTCATCGTCGGAAAGCGGGAGAGGTTCGGGCGCGCCCAGCGAATCGTCGCCAACCACGTCCTCTTCCGAAAGCTCCTCAACGGCATCGTCTTCGATGATCTGCTCAGCGACTTCGACTTCTTCCAGCGCCGCGATGTCAATCGGATCAGGCTCGGCGTCTTCCAACACTTTGGGCGGCGGACGGCGCACGGGCCGCAGGGGCTTGCCAGCAGCCGCGGGTCGAGTATTGAGCGGATCGAAAAGCGTGATCGTACACCTGCCGATCTGAATCACGTCTTCATGGAATAAAGCTTGCTGCTCGATGCGCAGGCCGTTTACCAGCGTGCCGTTGCTGGACTGGAGATCGCGGATGCGCACGCCCGTGGGCAGCGCCTCGATCACACAATGCCGGCGGCTGGCCTTGTTGTCGTTCAAAACGATCGTATTGCCCCCCTGCCGGCCCACGGTGATCGGCTCGGCGCCCATCACCAGTCGGCGAAGGCCATCGGGAGTGCGTACTTCAAGACTTCTCTGGTCCGTGGGCATAATTCACAGTCTACCGGCCAATTTGAGAAATTCCTTCTCGCTCAAAACCTTTATCCCCAAAGCGGTGGCTTTTTCCAGCTTGCTGCCGGCCTCTTCGCCGGCCACGAGATACGACGTTTTCTTGCTGACGCTGCCCGACGCCTTTCCGCCGAGTTCGGCGATCAGGGCTTCGATTTCCGGCCGCTTCATGCTATTGAGCGTGCCGGTGACGACGAACGTCTCCCCGGCAAAGGGCTGTGGGCCGGAAGGCTTGGCCGATGCAACTGGCATCTCGGGATTGATCCCCGCCGCCTTGAGTAAGTCGATGGCTTTTCGGCCGGCTTCATTGTGGAAAAAATCGTAAACACTCTGAGCAATCACCGGACCGATTTCGTTGACCTCAGACAGTTGGTCCGGTGTGGCGCTTCCAATTCGGTCCAGCGAACCGAAATGGCCGGCCAACACCATGGCGCCCCGCGTGCCGACGTGCGCGATGCCCAGCCCCGCCAGCACGCGGGTGAGGGGGCGCGTCCGGCTCTTGGCGATCTCGTCCAGGACGTTCTGTGCGCTCTTTTCCCCCATCCGCTCCAGCGCTTCAAAATCCGGCAGGGCTAAACTGTACAGGTCCGCGAACGTGTGCACTTTTCCCGAATCGACCAGCTGATCCACCAGCTTGTCTCCCAGACCCTGAATGTCCATCTGCGTTCGCCCGCAGAACCAGCGCAAGCGCTCTTTGATCTGGGCCGGGCAAGCCGGATTAGGGCAGCGGATATACGGCGTGCCTTGGTCCCGAACCACCGCAGCGCCGCAGCTCGGACATTCCGCGGGAGGCTGAATCGGCTTTGCTCCCTTCTTACGTTTCTCTGGCAAAGCTTCGACCAGATAGGGAATGACCTCGCCGGCGCGCTCCACCACGACGGCGTCGCCGGCGTGTAGATCGAGACGCTCAATCTGATCGAGATTGTGCAGCGTCACATGAGTGACCGTCACCCCGCCGATAAAGACCGGCTCGAGATCACCCACGGGAGTGAGGTTTCCGGCTTTGCCCACCTGCCAGCGAACGCCTTTCAGGATCGTGGGCTGCTGCTCCGTTTCGTACTTAAAGGCGATCACCCATCGAGGGGCTTTGCTGGTGGTGCCAAGCGTGTCCCGCTGGTCAAAATCGTCAACCTTCATCACCATGCCGTCTGTCATGTAAGGCAGCGTCGGGCGCACTTTCTCGAAAGCTTTGATCGTCTCGATGGCCTCATCGACATTTCCCACCCGTGAAACGCTTGTTGGCA
The DNA here is from genome assembly GCA_038234815.1 of Tepidisphaerales bacterium. Taxonomy (GTDB): domain Bacteria; phylum Planctomycetota; class Phycisphaerae; order Tepidisphaerales; family Tepidisphaeraceae; genus JBBQSU01. Next base: position 15,242 of record JBBQSU010000023.1, read on the forward strand.
GGGGAAGGCCCCAGGTCTTGATCGCCTGCGTCCAATCCCAATACGATTTAAGTGTTAATGGCTCGACCTGCCCGAGGCCGTGCGCCAGGAAACGCAGGTGCCGTTTGGCGACGATGCGTGGATCGAGCCGCCGGAGCGTGCCGGACGTGAGATTGCGCGGATTGGCGTAAGGCTCTTCACCTTCCTTTTCCATCAATTCCTTGTTCACCCGCTGGAAGTCGTCATTGTTCATGTAGACTTCTCCACGGATTTCGAGAATGGGTGGGATGGGCCACTTCGACGTGCCCTGCAGGCGTAGCGGAATCGAACGGATCGTCCGGGCGTTGGCGGTCACGTCGTCGCCGACGTTTCCCCGGCCGCGCGTGGCCGCCTGCACCAACTTCCCCCCTTCATAGCGAAGGTTGATCGACGTGCCGTCGATCTTCGGCTCCAGGACATAAACCGGCTGCGTGCCCAATGCCTTGCGCACGCGCTCATCAAACGCGCGCACCTCGTCGTGGCTGTAGGTGTTGTCGATGCTCATCATGGGTACGACATGATGAACGGGCGCAAGCTCGTCGGCCGGTTCTCCGCCGACGCGCTGGGTGGGCGAATCCGCCGTCGTCAGTTCTGGATGCGCCGCCTCCAGCTCGATCAATTCCTGAAGCATGGCGTCGAACTGCCGGTCGGAAATTTCCGGCCGGCTTTCGACGTAGTAAAGGTGATTATGCCGGTGCAGCGCCTCGCGGAGCTGATCGACACGCTTTTGTATCGACGTGGACATGCCGGCCTCGAAAGTTTGTATGGCCCTTTTATCGCCCGCGTTTTACTCGGCGTTTCCCTTGCTGAGATCATACACCCAGCCCTGCACCGCCGGCTTCCAGTCGATCAACTCTTCGGGTTTGAAGAAGAGCTTCAGTTCGCGGTCGGCGGCCTCGGGGCTGTCCGAGCCGTGGATCAAATTGAAGCTATTAGACACGCCGAAATCCCCGCGAATGGTGCCCGGCGCGGCCTTGGAACCGAACGTCGCGCCCATCATCGCCCGGCTGATGGCAATGACGTCCTTGCCCTCCAGCACCAGCACCAGGACCGGTGAACTAGTCATAAATTTCACCAGCCCGTCGTAGAAAGGTTTGCCCTTGTGCGGGGCGTAATGCGTCTCGGCGGTCGCTACAGGGATGCGCATGAACTTGGCCCCGGCCAGTTGCAGCCCCTTCTTTTCAAAGCGGGAGATGATCTCTCCCATGAGCGAGCGTTGAACGGCGTCGGGCTTGAGAATAATCAGCGTGCGTTCCATGGTCGGTTTGTCTCCAATTAAATGATGATCGCATTGTAATCGCTCAATATCACAGAGGCCAATCGCGCCGGATAATTCGACGCGGGCACCGGTGTAACGCGTAGTTGTGATAACGCCGCGGCACTCTGGTCCCCGCTGCACGGGCGGGAGAACTGTCGCGGGGACCATGAACAAAGTTCCGCGCACTGGCCTTTCTCCATGCGAGAGCGACGGAGCGACAATCGCCTCGCCGCAAGTTCGCGCGGCGAGGCGTCGTCGCCAATACCCTGCCTGCCGAGCAACATTACTTTTCGTACACACTTCGGTGCCGCGCACCGGATTTCGTCGAAAATCAGGCAAATTTGCGTACTTCGCGCCCGTTTGAATGAGAAAAGGGGGTCCAAAGGGGGTCCCAAAGAGGTCCCTTTGGGGTCTCAAGGGTGTCGCGAGGACGTCGTTTGTGGCTCCGGAGGGGTACTTCGAAGGTCCGGTTTGTCGCGCCCCTCGGATGCCGTCAACGAAGGAAAACCCCGCGGTGCAAACGCACGCGGCTTGACGCGCATTTGCAGGTCCGACTTTGCCGGAGGATGGCCCGGGCCCGAATCCAACTCCGAGCAATAAGCTTGCCGCGAAGACGCACGTGGCCAGGCGGGCCATCAGGTCGATCAACTCGTAATTAGTCATAAGTATAGCCCTCTACCCTAGGGGCAGGAAAACACCTGAAGGTGCGCGATTTGGCGATAATTCGCGCAACTGGGAGTGCCGTAAAATGCACCTAAATCCCAGCGCAAAAACGATTTGTAAAAAATTTTATTTTTTTGGAAGTAGTCGAATCTTGGTGCGCTTTTTGGCGCCAAAAAGCGCACCACTTTTGCGCGCTCTCACCCAAACCGCCACGCGCGAGATCGGCGCGAAAGGGGTAGAGGGATGTCGCCCTTGGTTGGAGCACTTAGATCACCGATCCGAGGCGCACCCAAGAGGAGTTATATTTCGCGAAATGTGTGGCCGCACGGTCAGGCCCGGGCTTTCACCTTTTCCAGCATCATGGCGATGAAAGCCTCGATCCCCATCGCGCCCTGATCGCCGTCGGTACGGTGCCGTACCGCCACCCTGTTGTCAGTCACTTCTTTCTCGCCCACCACCAGCATGTAAGGCACCTTGTCCATCGTGGCCTGTCGGATCTTGAAGCCGATCTTGTCGCTGCCCAACTGCGCTTCTACCCGCAGGCCCGCAGACTTAAGCGAGCCGGCGACCTGTTGCGCGTAGTCGTTGAATTTATCGCTGATGCTTAGCACCGACACCTGCACCGGCGCCAGCCACAGTGGAAAGGCCCCGGCGAAATGCTCGATCAACACGCCGATAAAGCGCTCCATGCTGCCGAAGGGCGCGCGGTGGATCATCACCGGCCGGTGGGGCTTGTTGTCCGCGCCGGTGTATTCAAGCTGGAATCGTTCGGGCAGTTGATAATCCACCTGCACTGTCCCCAGTTGCCATTCGCGGCCGATGACGTCCTTGATGACGAAATCGATCTTCGGGCCGTAGAAGGCCGCCTCGCCGGGTTCCTTCGTGAAGGGCACGCCCAGGCTCCCTGCGGCGTCCAGACACGCCTTCTCGGCCTGGTCCCACTGCTCGGATTTGCCGACATACTTGGCGCTGTCGGGATCGCGCAGTCCGACGCGCACGCGGTACTCATTCAGGCCCAGCGTCCCCAGCACGATCTTGACCAGTTCCAGGCAACCGATGATCTCGGCAGACACCTGTTCCTCAGTGCAGAATAAATGCGCATCGTCCTGCGTAAAGCCCCGCACGCGCGTCATTCCCCCAAGCTCACCCGATTTCTCCCAGCGATACACCGTCCCAAATTCCGCCAGGCGGATGGGCAGATCGCGGTAGCTGTGCTGCTGGCTGGAATATATCTTGATGTGCATCGGGCAGTTCATCGGTTTGAGCAAATACCCGTCGATGTCCCCCTTCTCCATGCGGTTGGATAATTCCCCGCACGAACACCCTTCGCTGCTCAACAGGTCGATCATTTCCCGATCAACCAAAGGGGGAAACTGGCTCTGCCGGTAATAGGGATAATGTCCGCTTGTTTTATACAAGCCCAGCCGGCCGATGTGCGGGGTAAACACCTGGCTGTATCCCTGGCGAGTGAGGTGTTCGCTGATGAAATTCTGCAATTCCTGCCGAACCACCGCGCCCTTGGGCTTCCACAACACCAGCCCCTGCCCGACGGCGTCGTCGATCACGAACAATCCCAGTTGCGGGCCGAGCACGCGATGGTCGCGCTTCTTCGCTTCTTCGATCTGCCGGAGATGCTCGTCGAGTTGTTTCTTATCGAAAAACGCCGTCCCGTAGACGCGCTGAAATCGATCGCTCGAAACATCGCCATGCCAGTGCGATTGGGCCACCGACATGATCTTAAAACCCTTGATCTTCCCGGTATTCGGCACGTGCGGCCCCATGCACAGGTCTTCCCAGTCCTTGTCCTTCTGTCCGGTGACGTACCAACTGAGCGAATCGGCCCCGCCCTCCAGTGCCCGCCGCGCGTTGTCGATCTTATATTTGTTCCCTTCCCTGGCCAGACGCTCGGTCCCCTCGCCGGCGCTCAGGTCATAGCGCATGAACGGCCGATTCTCCGCCACGATCTTCTGCATCTCCGCTTCGATCCGGGCAAAGTCGTTCGACGAGATCGCCGTCTCCAGGGCGATGTCGTAATAAAACCCCGTCTCCAGTGCCGGCCCATAGGCCAGGCGCGCGTCCGGCCAAAGCCGCTGGATAGCCTCGGCCATGACGTGGGCGGTGCTGTGGCGCAACACGAGCAGCGCCTCGGGATCCCGATCCGTCAGAATCGCAACCGTGTGCGCGCCGGCGCCGATCCTGCTGCCCAGGTCCACCACCTTCCCGTCCACCCTTCCCGCCACCGCCGCCCGCGCTAACCCCTTACCGATGGATTCGGCCAATTGCAGCACCGTCGCGTCGTCGGACATGTCCCGTACACTGCCGTCTGGAAGGGAGATCATTCCCATTTGCGCTCCTAAAAACCTTTGCGAATAACGCAGAAACCGCCCGATCGCTCATCGACCGGGCGGTTCATCGTCTTATCTTCTGGAAAACGGCCCAGGACGATCACCACCCGAAAAAGGGCGTCGTCGTACCCGTGCTGAAAACTTCCCAAATCATTTGCATTGCGATGCTACCGTTGGACCCAATCCCGGTCAACGAAAGCCGCAGGGCGGGTAATATTTGTGTATCTTTTCGGCGCTGGCTGCTTACCTTTTTCGCCGGTCTGGATATCATAGACGAAACATGCATGTCGTGATCTTTGAAGGAAATCATTGGACCACATTCGCACCGCTGGCGCTAAGCCGGCCGGTGTTCTGCCTGCTCTGCGGGACCAGCACGCTCGTTGAGAAGGCCGTGAAACACACGCAGGCCACGCGCGTCACGCTATGGGTGCGGCCGGCCTTCGAGGCTTATTGCCGCGCGGTCGTTGCCCCCCTGCTCGGCGTGCCGGTCAGCATTAATACGCCCCTGGACGACGAACCGGCGCTGCTGCTGTCGGGCCGGGCGATGCACATGGCCCGATACGAATTTCCCCCCGCGCCTGCGGTGGTCGTGGACGAAGAGGACGTCATCCGATCCGCCTTCGTGCGCGCTGCCGGCCTTGGCCCGGCCGACGTGATGCAGCGATCCTCCCGTTGGACCGATCTCCTGGCCCTTCCGCGCTGTATGCAGCAGACGCGGCTTCCCAGGCACATCTGGGATCTCATCGGCTGGAACGAGGAAGCTATCGTCACCGACTCGATTCACTTGACGGGTTATGTCCATCCGTCCAGCGACGGGCCGTATCACCTCATCGATCCGTCCAACATCTGGATCTCCAACGACGTGAAATTCGCTCCGGGCTGCGTTTTAGACGCCTCGCGCGGGCCGATCGTCCTTGGCGCCGGCGCGAGCATCGGCGCCAACAGCGTTTTGATCGGTCCTTGCTCCATCGGGGCCTATTCCACCATCCTGCCCCTGGCCTTCATCCGCAGCGGCACCAGCATCGGCCCGGTCTGCCGCATCGGTGGGGAGATCGGCAACTCGCTTGTCCTGGGCTACGCCAACAAACAGCACGACGGCTACGTCGGCGACAGTTACATCGGGGAGTGGGTGAACCTTGGCGCGGGTACCACCACCAGCAACCTGAAAAACACCTACGGCGAAATCGCCATTCCCATGGGCGGAACCGAAACCCCCACCGGGCGCAGGCTGCTCGGCTCAATCCTCGGCGACCACACCCGAACGGGCATCGGCACGCGGCTTAACACTGGAACTTATGCAGGGTATTGCACGATGATCGCCGCATCGGCCATCGCGCCGCGCTACGTTCCCAGCTTCAGTTGGTTGACCGACGACGGCCTAAAACCCTATCGTCCGGAAAAAGCCGCAGAGGTGATGCGCCTGGCGCTGGCCCGCCGCAATCGGGACTGGTCCGACGCCGAGCAGAACATCCTGGACTACGCCCACGTCACCGCACCAACGATCGAAAAGCCCGGCCACGCCCAACGATAGGCCACGAGGGCGTCACTCGTCCCACGCCAGGCGCGTCCAGCGCACGTCAACCACGCCCCGGTTCTGCGGATTCTCGGTCAGAATGAAGTGGGCATCGAACGGTTCGGCACCGGCCGGCCGAATGAATTTCACCAAAACCTCGTTCATTCCCTGATGCAACGGGATGTCGAGATACGCTCGATCCTTGTGCGTCGAAGGCCGAAATCGTGCGTGATCGGCCAAATTGTGTACGACCTGCCCGTTCACCCAACTCTTGACCGGCCCACTGGCCGGCAAGCCGAGAATGATCTTCCGCTCGGTCGCCGCCGACAAAAACGCTTGTACATAAATCGCGTGCCCTGCCGGCAAGATCGGGCCTAAGGCAAGATCATGGCCGAGCGCGTGATGGATCGCACCCAGGCCGACGCGCGCGCTTGGCTGGCCGGCATCCTGACCGTGAAATTCTTCTGGATCGAACGCGTGGTCCAGTAGTGTGTCCGCGGCACCGGCCGGAAGCGCATAAGGCCTGCTGATGCGATATCGCCTGGCACCGATCAGGACGATGGGCGTCTCGGTCTGCGCCAATCGTTGGGGCGACTGCAAGCGCAGAGACAGCAAGTTCGAATTCTCCAGCCGCCCCGCTTTGGGAACCTTTACTAGCCAGTCGAGCGTTGCCTCGCCGAGCGAGGGCAGCGAGATCGTCTGCGCTTCAATCGTCTGCCACCCTGCCGGCAGGTTCATGGTAGCAGTCACCGGCAGGACTTCGGGAGAAGTATTGCGAATGATCGTGGTCAGTCGCTTCTGTCCGCCGGCGACGATTGCCGGGTTATCGTGATAATCCACGCCAACCACAAAAGTGCCCGTGGGGAAATAAACCGCAGTGATCGGCCGCTTCCACATCGCCCACACCGATGCATCCGCCCGGCAATCCTCGCGGCGAGGCGTTTGTCCGGCGCTGAAGCGTTTCGCCTGCGCAATCGTGCGATTGGTCAAGTCGGCCAGGGTTTTCGGGATCGGGTTCGGCCCCACATTGCAGTGGCGCAAGCCGCCCCAGCTTTCGTTGGTGGCGATAGATTCGCCCAGCGGCGCCGTCCACTTCTCGGGCAGCCCCTTGTTCCCGTGGATGATCCCCAGGATCGATCCCACCGTCGCCCCTGTGCAATCCGTGTCATATCCGCAGTTCACTGCGATGCAGATCGTCTCGGCGAAGTCTTTGCCATACAGCAGGCCGACCGTCTGAAAGCCCATGTTGATCGGCGAGTATTGCGCATTGTAATGCGGCGCGGCCTCCAGCACCTTCGCGCGGGCAGTCTTCCAATCCAGCCCGGCGCGATGAGCCGCCCGCGCCGCGTCTATCGCCGCCGCCGTCTTCGTGCCGTCGGCCACATAGGTCCGCCCGATGTCCAGCAACTCGTTCAAGTCCGAAATGATAAATGCCGCCGACTCGATCGCCGTGTTGAACATCTCCCCATAAACACTCTCGCCGCCGGCGTGGTCGCAAATGGCATCTTCATACGCATACTTCACCGCCAGGCGCGGCAATCCCGGCGCGACGCACGCCCAGATTTCTGACCGGATCGGACAGCCCATGCAGTCGATGAACCAGTTGTTGTAATTCCCTGCCACCGGCGGAATCAGCCCCAGTCGCATGTTCATCCGCGCCCAGCCATACTCGTCCCAGTTGTAGCCGATATGATTGAGCCAATACTCGCTTAGTTCCCTCGCCGTCAGTGCTGGCCCGTGATCTTCAATGGCCTTCAACCAGATGAGCTGCATCTCCAGATCGTCGTTGGGAATCCCGCCTTCCTGCAGTTTCGGATACCACCACACGTCAAACGGCTCGGCCTCGCCATAAGCCTTCTCCAGCGGCGCGCCCAGCGTGCCACCACAGTTCTTGCCCATCCAACAGCCATAAACCTTGTCGTAAAACGCCGGGGAATTCAGATCGATCATATCGCGGAGACTATATTGAACCGGGCGTGACGTGTCACGCTAGGACCCACCGCAAGCATCACCTGCGGGATCCAGCAAGCAGAAAAAATTCCAGGCTTTCCCCACCCCGCCAAATCGCCCGATAAAACCCATGTTTCCGCGCTGATATGGACCCGCCGCATGTGCGACGACTTAATTCGCTGCAACAAATGCCGCATCCGCTTAAAGAAATGTCGCATTCTCTTAAAGAAATGCCGCATCCGCTTAAAGAAATGCCGCATTCTCTTAAAGAAATGCCGCATCCTCTTAAAGAAATGCCGCGTCCGCTTAAAGAAATGCCGCATCCGCTTAAAGAAATGCCGCATCCGCTTCAACAAATGTCCCCTGCGATACAGCATGTAGTGTGGACGTATCCGCCCACCGTGTGATTAACCCAACGAACGGATGAATGACGAATGTCGGCTTTTGCGTTGCCATTCCGTTTTCGCGCTCATTCACCACGAAGGGCACGAAGGGCACGAATGACACGAAGGGAGAAGTTCCCCGAGGTGCGGCTATTTTCGTGTAGTTCGTGTTCTTCGTGGTTGATGGCATTCAGGGATGAATGACGGATGTCGGCTTTTGCGTTGCCATTCCGTTGTCGCGCTCATTCACCACGAAGGGCACGAATGACACGAAGGGAGAAGTTCCCCGAGGTGCGGCTATTTTCGTGTAGTTCGTGTTCTTCGTGGTTGATGGCATTCAGGGAAAAATGACGGCTGTCGGCTCTTGCGTTTGATTTCTGTATTGGCGCGCGATGCAATACCTACTTCCGCGATTTCCTGCGGTTGTCGTTCTTGCACAGCATCTGCCAGTTCGCTGCGTCGGTTTTCCGAACGCCCGTTCGATGCGCGCCCGCCCGCGTGTGGCAAAGCCGTTTCCTTGAACAATACCCGACTGGCTCATACATTCTTTGCTTATGTCAGACATAATTAACGCATTGAAACAGAGCTTTCAGGATCGCTTCGGCAGCGGAGGGAGAATCCATCTCGTGCGCGCCCCCGGTCGGGTTAATTTGATCGGTGAACACACCGATTACAACGACGGGTTCGTCTTTCCAATGGCCATTGAGCCGGAGATTTTGATCGTCTGCCGGGCACGACAGGACGGAATGATCCGGCTGGGAACGACGCTCTATCCCGATGAGACGGTGGAATTTTCGGTGCAGAAGGAAATCGTGGTGGACCAACCGAAGTGGGCCAATTACATGCGCGGTGTGGCTGCGGGGCTGATCGCGGCCGGGCTGCCGGTGTGCGGGATGGACGCGCTGTTTGGCAATACGCTTCCGTCGGGCGGCGGCCTGAGCAGCAGCGCCGCGCTGGAAGTGGGCACGGCCACAGCGATACTGATGCTTTCCGGTGACAAGCTTGATCCTTCGCGGTTGGCACTGATCTGCCAGAAGGCCGAGCATGAATACGCCAACATGCCCTGCGGGATCATGGACCAGACAATCGTGGCCTCAGGCCGGGCGGGCCATGCCATCCTGCTGGATTGCCGCGACCTCACCAAGCATTTTGTGCCGATCGACGCCAAGGAACTTCGCGTGGTGATCTGCAATACGATGGTGAAGCATGAGCTAAGCGATGGTGCTTATGCTCAGCGACGTAAGCAGTGCGAAGAAGGCGTGGCCTATTTCCAGAAGTTTCTACCGCAGGTAAAAGCCCTGCGCGATGTGACGTTGCATGATGTGCTGGAGGCGAAGGGGAAGTTGAGCGACGTGATATTTCGCCGGTGCCGACACGTGGTGGGCGAAAACGATCGGACACAAAGGGCCGCGCAACTGCTGGCGGATCGGCAGTATGAATCGGCAGGCGAATTGATGGTGCAGAGCCACAACAGCCTGCGCGACGACTATGAAGTCAGTTGCCCGGAACTGGATTTCCTGGTCGAAGAGGCGATGAAAGTGAAAGGCGTATATGGGGCGCGCATGACGGGCGGCGGATTCGGCGGGTGCATCGTGGCCCTGGTACAGCCGCGCAGCGTCGCGGCGCTGACGGATCATCTGATGGAGCAATATCCCCGGCGATTTAAGATCAAGCCGGTAGTTTTCTCCACCACCGCCACCGCCGGCGCAAGCGTAGTCGAATGATCCGGCCCCGGCCGGATTTAATGCAACGATGCTGCCATGATTTCACCTTTGCGTGACATTCTCTTGAAACTTTGCCGCAGGGAGGACCTGACGAGAGCCGAAGCACGCGATGCATTTATGCATGTGATGTCCGGCGAGGCCGGTGAGGCGCAGATCGGCGGGTTGCTATTGGGCTTGGCGGCCAAGGGCACCACGGTGGACGAGCTGGTGGGGGCGGCCATGGTGATGCGGGAAAAGGTGCTGCCGATTGACGTGGAATCCACCGGGGTGGTGCTGGATACCTGTGGGACGGGCGGAGACGTTCGAGAGACGTTCAACATTTCGACGGCGGCGGCGCTGATCGTCGCCGGGGCCGGCGTGCCCGTGGTCAAGCACGGGAATCGGTCGGCATCGAGCCAGTCAGGCTCGGCCGACGTGCTGGAAAAACTGGGCGTGAAACTGGACGTGTCGGTGCAATGCCTGCAACGCTCGTTGCGCGAAGCGGGGATTTGTTTTGCTTACGCGCGGTCGTTTCATCCGGCGATGAAACACGTCGCCGGCGCGCGGTCGTCGCTGGGCATCCCCACGATCTTCAATCTGCTCGGCCCGCTGACCAATCCGGCCCGGGCCAGGCATCAGCTTCTGGGAGTGTTTTCGCCTGAATTAACCGACCGTCTCGCCTCGGTCTTGCGGGAGCTGGGCAGCCACCGGGCATGGGTCGTTCATGCCGAAGACGGCCTGGATGAGCTGTCCACCCTCTCGCGCACGCGCGTCAGTGAGGTGCATCTGGGTGAGCTGCGGGCGTTTACAATCGACCCGCGTGATCTGGGCCTTGCTTACGCTCGACTGAGCGATCTACAGGTGCGATCGGTGGATGAATCCGCGGAGGTCATCCTGCGGGTGATTGGCGGAGCTAAAGGCCCGCAAGCCAATATCTGCCTCCTGAACGCCGCTGCCGCGCTGGTGATTGCCGGCACAGTCCCGGACCTGCCCCACGGGCTGGAACGCGCCGGCCACGCCATCGCATCCGGGGCCGCGCGAACGGCGCTGGATCGATTGGTGCAATGCTCGCACGCATAAGGGGCGGCCGGGCAACTGAAAAAGCCGTTCGAAATATGGTCGGTTTTTTTCCTTCTGTTCATCGGCATCGGGTATAATGGGTGACCAAGGGTTTTTCATGTCGCGTTGTTTTTAGGGGGAGAACCATATCTGTCGAGAGGACGGCGTATGTTGCTAGGCACCGTCAAGTGGTTTGATTCGAAAAAGGGATTTGGATTTATTCTCAATCCCGAGGGCCAGGACGTATTCGTTCATTTCAGTTGTATTGAAGGCGATGGCTTTCGATCGCTGAAAGACGGCGAGCAGGTGGAATACGAACAGTCCGCCGGCGATAAGGGCTTGCTGGCCCAGAAGGTTCGTAAGGTGACTTCGGCACCGGCCTGAACCGCCCGCAGGCAGTCCGCGATCGGTTGGTCCCTGTGGCGCTGACGGCTCGTTCAGATGGGTGCACCGGGCTGGTATCCGGCTGCGTTGCAGCGAGCAGCCGATTTGCCGATCGCACGTCGCGGGCGTACCTTGGGCCGTATGGCGCTGTTTTTGTGGGGATGGCTCATCGGGATCGTGTTGGCGACGCTGGTAGCGGTGGTGGGCGCGCGGGCGCAGGCCCGGCGGCTGGTGACGCTGGAGCGCCGTGCCCAGCAGGCCGAACGCCTGGCCGAACTCGGTACGCTCACCAGTGGGCTGGCCCACGAAATCAAAAATCCCCTCTCGACCATGACGCTGAATTTGCAGTTGCTCAAGGAGCAATGCGATCCGCGCGACCCGGCCAGCGGGCGGATCATCAATCGCCTCAATACGCTCGAACGCGAAGCCGTTCGCCTGCGCGACATCCTCGACGATTTCCTCCGCTATGCCGGACAGATTGAACTGGATCGGCAGGCGACGAATTTGAATGACCTGCTGGCGGAGTTGGCGGATTTCTTTTCCGCGCAGGCCACGCAGCACAAGGTGCAGCTGCGCTTGAAAGTGCCCGAGCCGGCAGTCGTGGTGTCGGTCGATGCCCGTTACCTTAAGCAGGCGGTGCTCAACCTGATGATTAACGCCTTGCAGGCCATGACCGACGGCGGGGAACTGATCATGTCGGTGGAGGGACAGGCCCGGCAGGCGCGGATTGAGGTGGTCGATACCGGCCCGGGCATCGCGCCCGATGTCCTGAGCAAGGTGTTCGACGCCTATTATTCGACCAAGCGCGCCGGCACGGGTCTGGGCTTGGCGATAGCCCGAAGAATCATTGAGCAGCATGGCGGGAGGATCGAAGTCAAAAGCACGGTGGGAAAAGGATCGAACTTTTCGATCGTGCTGCCCATGGACCAAACCAGCCAACGAGCCTGAACTGCCGACGGTTCCTGCCGCATCGAATTTATGACCGTGAAACCGCGACGGGTCGGGGCTAGTCCTTTTGCCGGGGAGTCAGTTCTTTGGCGATTTCCGATTCGAGCTGATCCAGCCGGGACAGTTCCTGCTTTTCTTCGGCCAGCACGTCGGCCTGGATCAGCCGGTCGATTTCGTCGTCCGTAACGGCCCCTTGTGTGGGCGCAGCCGATGAACCGTCCTGCTGCATGGCATCTAGGAAGCCGTCCATTCGCTGTTCCATCGTTTCGGCCTGCAACACTGCCTTTTCCCACTGCACCTGCGTCTTTGTCAGATCCATTTGGCCGAACACTTGGCCGATCTCATGGGCCATCAAGACCATGCTTTGGGCAAACTGCTGATTGGCCGCGGCCTGCTGCTGGATGAGCATGGCGTTTTTGATCGACAGCAGTTGACGTTCCAGCATTTTCTTCACCCCGGCGGTGCGCTTCAGGGCGTTGCGGATGAACTGGTACTGCCCCTCGTCGCCGATCTTTCGGGCGTGCTGCGCGTTCTTGATGAAATCGTCGGCGAACTTTTCCTGCTGGCGGATCGAGCGTTCGATGCTGCGCACGCCGGCGCGGATTTTCATCTCGTGTTCGATACGCCGCTCGTCTTTGGATTTGAAAAGGCCCATATTTTCCACCACGTCAACTGCGATTTTCAGGTTCGGCCCTGCCGCCGGCGCATCATCCAGGCGATGGGCTTCAGGCAGAAATACATCACCCACTCGGCAGCGTTTTTGCGGTGTAGATTTACTTTGCAAACGGGAATGTTGGTATTGGCCGACAAAGGTTAAAGCTCCTTTTCTGCGGCCCGCCGCCGGACCGCCTGGTCGGCGGCCTCAAAGGCGTTTTCCTGCTTGATCGCGCCCTTATCCAGATCGTTCCAAATCGAAAGCAACTCCTGCCCGGCCGAACCCAGCCCCGCGCCGGCCACGGCGTCTTGATCGCTGGCGTGGCCTAATTCAAGGATCGAATTAAGTCGTTCGTGATACAAGTCCTGCGTCACCGAATCATCTCCGATCCAAGTGCTGATCTTTGCGACGTCGCGGTCGGTTAAATTCAGTCGGCCCAAAGCCTTCCCCGTACCCTGGTTTTCCTTCACCATGCGCAGGCGGCTGACCGTCAACAGTTCCTTGCTGCGCAGGTTCAGCTCGCGGGCTACAAGCAGTTGCTCCTGCGTTTTGAGTTCGAAGGTCATGGCCAGGGGCTTGCGCAGTTCGGGGGATTTTTGCTGCGCGCCCTGGGTGAAAATCCGCTGCTTTTCTGCAACAAGCGTCTCGATTTTCTTAAACAGCTTGTCGCGGGACTTGGTGAGGAGGATTTCCTCTTTGCGCAGCTCGACCGAGGAGAGGTCACTGAGTGTTTTTGCCCGGCCGAAAATTTTATCGAGGATCGCCATACTCGAACGTCTATTCTCGACGATAGCCCCGAGGAAGGGAAGCGACTATCTTTTTTAGAACCGGTTTCGTGTCTAAGGCCGCATCCCGCGATGCTCGAATCAGGGCCGGTTGCCGTCCGCCTGGGTTGTGAATGGGGGACTGGAAGCGGATTGAGTATTTTGATGGGGGCGCCCTACAATTGTTTGGCTTGGCTAACTATCCCAGCGAAGCAATCGATGTTTCACACGCGCACCGACTTGGCGATCGCGCCTGCATGAAATGCTGGTAAGATGGAGGGAGGAGTTTTCGGGGCAAGTGTCGGCGGCGAAGCCTGATTTTCGTCCCGCGCGGCCGGCCGAGCCGGGCAATGCCCGGGAGTGGATAGTCACCCGGCATCCCGGGGCTTTTTTCTAGCTCATTTAGGACGCTATGACCTCGCTCTTTCCTCAAATCGACACGCCTGTGCAGGAATCGAACAAAGGCCCTTTCGTCGCGGTGGCGATCGAGCAGGGAATCGATCGCTTGCTCGATTATATGGTGCCGGCGGGCCTGGTGCGTAGTTTGCGCGTGGGCCAGCGGGTGAAAGTTCCGCTGGGCCGGAACAACCGATCGGTCCACGGCATAGTGATTGAGGTAAAGCACAGCACCACTTATCCGCGACTGAAGTCGCTACTGGCCATCGACGACGATCGTGTGTTGATCGACCCGAAGCTGATGGAATTGGCGCTCTGGATGAGCCGGTATTATATCACGCCCTTGGGCACGGTGCTGGAGAGCATTGTGCCGTCGGCGGTCAAGCGCAAGACGGGCGTTGGGACAGTTCGCATGGTTCGCGCGCTCAAGAGCCGCGCAGAACTTCAGGAGTCGTTTGAATCCACCCGCGCACCAAAACGACGCGCCATTCTGGCTCGCTTAATGTTGCTCGAACTTAACGAAGGCATCGAACTGCCCAAGCTGGCCAGTGAATCCGGCTGCACCCCCGCAACCGTGACCAAACTCGTCCGGGCGGGGCTGATTTCCATCACCGCCGAGCAAGACATGCCGCGATTCGCTGATGCGATCGGCCAAGCCACCGTTCCGACTGAAATTGATATCCAGTTGAATGAAGGGCAGCAGAAGGTTTTCACCGAATTGCTCCCGCGACTGGGTGGCGGGTTTTCGGTCAACCTGCTTCTGGGTGTGACAGGGAGCGGAAAAACAGAAATCTATTTGCAGTGCATCCGCAAGGTGATTGAGCAAGGCAAACAGGCACTGATACTCGTGCCGGAGATCGCGCTGACACCCCAGACCGTCCGGCGATTCACCGCGCGATTTCCTCGTGTGGCCGTCTTGCATAGTGGTCTGTCGCAGACCGAGCGGCACCGATTCTGGCATCAGATTTCAACGGGACAAGCCGACGTTGTGGTGGGCGCGCGCAGCGCCATCTTCGCCCCACTGCCGCAACTCGGCGCGATCGTCGTCGACGAGGAACACGAGTCGAGCTACAAGCAGGACACCGCCCCGCGATACCACGCGCGCGATGTAGCGATTAAGCGAGGGCAGTTGGAGAGCATCCCCGTGCTGCTGGGCAGTGCCACGCCGTCGCTCGAAATGTATTACAGGAGCAGCCAGAGCGACCGAAACGCGCCGCCGGCGTCGCCGGATCCGAGGGCTGATAGTCAGGCCGAACCCGCGGCTTCGCCGGAACCCATCTACCATTTGCTGCATCTTCCGCGACGCGTGCGGAATCTTGCCTTGCCGCATGTCGAGATGATCGACCTGAGGCAAGAGCGGACATTTCGCTCGGGCGTGCATCTGCTGTCACGCCGACTGGAAAAACTGCTTGGAGAAACGCTGGCCAAAGGCGAACAGGCGATACTGCTGCTCAATCGTCGCGGATACTCCAACTTCGTCTATTGTGCCTCCTGTCAGGAAGCCATCCATTGCAAATATTGCGATACGACGATGACCTATCACCGCTCGGCCGGGGCCGATCCCGGCACCGCCCGCTCCGCAGAGGGCGCGCATACCGGGCAGCTGCATTGCCACTACTTCCTGGCCGTCAATCCGCTGCCCGAATTCTGCCCCGCGTGCAAGAAGAAGTTGATCCTCTTCGGACTGGGCACACAGCGCGTGGAAGAAGAATTGAAGCGAAAGTTTCCTGACCTTTCTTTCGAGCGCGTCGATAGTGATACGATGCGCAGCAGCAAAGATTATGAAGCGACACTGGCGCGTTTTGCGGGCAAGACAATTCAGGTGCTGCTGGGCACGCAGATGATCGCCAAGGGGCTGGATTTTCCCAACGTGACGTTAGTCGGGGTCATCAGCGGAGATACGGCGCTGGCCTTGCCGGATTTCCGCGCGGCCGAGCGGACTTTTCAGCTCATCACGCAAGTGGCTGGTCGCGCCGGTCGGGGCGACGTTCCGGGCCGCGTGGTGTTGCAAACGCTGTTGCCCGAGACGCCGGCGATTCGGTTTGCTCTCAAGCAGGACTATGCCGGGTTTGCCGCAGAAGAGCTTGGCCTGCGAAAAGAAGTGGGTCTGCCGCCTTTTGCGCGCATGGTGCGGATCGTGATTCGCGATACTGATCTGGACAAGTTGCACGCCCGATCGGAAGACTTGGCCGCGAGCCTGTCCGAAGCCGTGCTGGAGCAAGGCGATCAAGTGCGCCTGCGCGGGCCGATGCCCTGTCCCATCAGCAGAATTTCCGGCTATTTCCGAAATCAGATCGTGCTCATCAGCCCCAGCCCCGCGAGATTGCAGAAAGTGCTAGCCAGCCTGCGTCACGAGGGCGCGCTGGCCAAGAGCGACCGAATCGCAGTGGATGTCGATCCCGTATCCCTGTTGTAAGACCCCGGCGGTCTATCGCCTTGATGCGCCTGACCCGATGC
>JBBQSU010000024.1:0-31522 GCA_038234815.1 Tepidisphaerales bacterium
CGGCCGAGGATTGGCGCGGTTCAAAGATCGCCCGGAAGCGGGTAGTTCTGGAAGCGCTATCTTTGAACCGGCGGCTGAGCGCCACAAGTCTTTGCCTGGAAAAGAGAAGGCCGTTCCGAGAGCTATCGGAACGGCCTTCAATCCAGCTAAATCGGGGTGACAAGATTTGAACTTGCGACCTCTTGGTCCCGAACCAAGCGCTCTAGCCAAGCTGAGCTACACCCCGGGGTTTTCGCCCGAACATGGGAGAAATGTAGTCTAGGAAAATCACCGACCGGTTGCAAGCGAGACAAACCCGCGTGTCATCCGTCATACGCCATTGTCCGCCGCGGGTTGGGTTTCGTAATCCATGCGGCCTTGCGTTATCCTCAGTTCATGCCTATCCGTATTCTTGCTATTGGTGACATCGTTGGCCGGCCCGGGCGGCTGGTTGTGCATCAGAAGCTGCCGCAACTCGTTCGGGAACAGAAGATCGATTTGGTGATTGCCAACGCCGAAAATATCGCCGGCGGAAGTGGGATTACGCCGAACCTGTTCAATAAAATCCGGTCTTATGGCATCGACGTGGTGACGCTCGGCGATCACGTGTACAAGCGGCAGGACATCGTACCCACGCTTCAGACCAGTGAACGCATCGTGCGCCCTGCGAATTTATCCGCGCAGGCCGCAGGCAGGCCGTTTACCGTCGTCACCACAAATTCCGGCGTGCAGGTGGCGGTATTTTGCCTGCTGGGCCGCATCTTCATGAATCTGCCCAGCGACGACCCGTTCGCTGCCGCCGACCGGGTAATAAAGGCGCTTCCGGCAAGTGTGCGAGTCAGCGTTTGCGACGTTCATGCCGAAGCATCCAGCGAAAAGATGGCGATGGGGCATTATCTCGATGGCCGGGTGTCGATGATCTTCGGCACGCACACGCACATTCCCACCGCCGATGGACGCGTACTAGGAGGAGGATCGGCCTACATCAGTGACCTGGGCATGACCGGGCCTTATGACTCGGTGCTCGGGCGGCGAAAGGACCGGGTGATTAAGTACATGACCACCAACATGCCTCATGCGTTTGAGGTGGCCACACACGACGTTCGCCTCTGCGGCGCGATCGCCGAGATTGATGAAACCACCGGCCGGGCGATCAGCATGGAGCGAGTGGAAGTCAAAGGAGACAACGCCGATGCCGCCTACGATGCCGACGATTCTCGAAGCGGGCACACCGCGGATTAACTCCGCCACTTGTCCCTTGCCGGTGATCGGTCATTTCGGCTTGATTGCGAATACCTTCACGCTGGCGGCATAGTCGTTGACGTTATATTTCAATAGTAGTTCTTTCAGGCGCGCGTGCAGATCGGCGGCCTCGGGCTTACCTGTCGGTGACGACGAACAGCACGACTTAACCGGCAATGACCTGGCTGAGGCCGACACGGCCGGGGCTGGTTCGGCCGGGGCCGAACAACACGCGGCTTGGTTTTCAACCTTGGCATAGGCGTTCAGGTCAGCCCCGCTGTCGATCACATCGACATGCGAAAAGCCAGCGGCTACCAACTGTGCCCGATAGGATTCGATGGGGATGGCTCCGGCGATACAGCCGACGTAAGCAGTAATGTCGCCGGCCAGTTCGGTCGGGAGTGTTTTCTTGAGCGCGATGTCGCTGACGGCCAGACGCCCGCCTGGCTTCAGCACTCTGGCGATCTCCCGAAAGACCGCGGGCTTATCGGGGGCGAGGTTAATCACACAATTGCTGATGACGCAATCGACGCTCGCGTCGGCCAGCGGAAGTTGATCAATCGTCGCCAGGTGGAATTCAACATTGGTTATATTCGCTTTGGTGGCGTTCCTCCTTGCCAGGTCGATCATCTGGGCGGTCATGTCAATGCCGATGGCTTTGCCCGTTGGCCCGATGCGCCCCGCGGCCAGAAACACGTCCAGCCCCCCGCCACTGCCCAGGTCGACCACTACTTCACCGGGCCGCAGGCTGGCCATCGCCGTGGGATTCCCGCAGGACAGGCCCATGTTGGACTCGGCGGGAATGGAGGAAAGCTCCTCGGCCGAATACCCGAACGCCTCGGCGACCTTTCTCACACCCTCCTGCGCACTAGACAGCCCGCTGTTGGCCGTCGAACCATACTTCGCCTTCACCGCATCAATCAATTTGGTGGACATCTATAATCTCCTTTGTGGGTAAACCGGCAATCGCCGGAAAAAATTCAATTAAGCTAAGCCTAAGCCTGAGCATTAGAGCCATCTGGATCAAACTGGCCACTAAGCCCCGACGCCTACAACGGGCGTCCAGTTTTTCATCGCGAGATCAATCCGGTCTCGAATTCGGCGAAACGCTGCCACAATCTCCTCGAGTGATCCGCTGGCCTTGTGGGGGTCGTCAAACGGCAAATAGTCGAGTGTGTAAGTGCCCGACCAGATTCCCGGGCGGGCGCCTTTGGCTTTGTCACATACGACCAGGACGTGCCGGGCCTACACAATATCAACACCATGGGTTTGGAAGTCATTGGCGCACCTTGGTCTTGCCGGAAAGGCAAACAGGCCGAGCCAGTCGCCCGCGGGACTTGCGTGCGGTTTCGATATCACACGCAGCCGACGTGGGGCTACAACACTTAGACTGATTCTGACGCCTGCACAGGTCCTCGGGGTCGATCTTTGTTATCGCTTTCATTCGCCGTTGGTCCGCTTGCGCCCGTTGGCTGGATCGCAGGATTTCGGGCACGCCTTGCATCAGGCGTCTCACCAAGGGTGTCGGGTTTTGTGGCACGTGATAATAAGCCCAACGGCCGGTCTTCTTCAGTTCGACCAGCCCGGCCTCCCGAAGGATCGACAAATGTCTCGAAACCGTTGACCACGACAGCCCCAGCAGTTCGACGATCTGGCAAACACACCGCTCGCCTTCGCAAAGTGAGACGAACGCTCGCAGACGACTTTCGTCGGCCAAGGCTCCGGCAACCGCAGTGATTTCTTGAAAATCGTCCATTTGCTTATTTCGTTGAATGACGAAGTATAGGGTCGTTGCTGCGAATGTCAAATGTCAAAAAGCGCCTTCGGATAGAGCGTGGCCTCTACCGAAGGAGTCGATCGACTTCCGTGCGATAGGGCAAAGACGGCTGGGCACCGAAGCGGGTGCAGCAGAGACTGCCTGCGGCGCAGGCGAATTTGAGCATAGCGGCCGGCGCCATGCCTTCTGCCTGCCCGACGGCCAGCGCGCCGGTAAAAGCGTCGCCGGCAGCGGTCGAGTCGACCACTTTGACCTTGAAGCCCTTGCATTGATGAGCGATCGAGTCCCTTTCCACCCACACCGCACCTTTGGCCCCGCGTTTCAGTACTGCGGATTTCACGCCTTTTTCAATCAGCATGGCTCCAAGCTCGCGCGGGCGGACCTCGCGGCTGCTTTCGTGCAGCAGCGCATCGGCTTCTGATTCATTAGGAGTGAAGATATCGGCGGAGAAAAACTCCTCTGGCAGTCCATCAGGGGGGACGGGTGCCGGGTCGAGAATGGTGAACACTCCCAGCCTGTGACACATCTTCAGCGTGTGCCGAACCACGGCCAGCGGGATTTCCAGTTGCATGACCACCACCGATGCCGAGGCAATCAGTGCCTCGGCCGCGGAGATGTCCTGCTTGCCGAGGCGGGCGTTGGCACCGGGAATCACCACGATGGAATTTTGTCCCTTGGCGTCAACCTGTATCATGGCGACCCCGCTGGAGGTTTTTGGTGTGACTGTCACGCGATCCGTATTCACCGCGTTGTCTTTGAGATTTTGCAGTAAGCGGTCGCCGAAGTTGTCGTCACCCACGCGGCCGATCAGGTGAACGCCGCCGCCGAGTCGGGCCGCGGCCACCGCCTGGTTGGCCCCTTTTCCGCCGGGTATCTGTAGAAAATCCTCTCCCAGGACAGTCTGACCAGGAACAGGGCGGCTTGAAAGCCGGCAAACCAGGTCCATGTTAATCGAACCAATGACGACGACAGGTCCGCGGGGTAGTATTGGCATAGCTTGATTGTAGTCGTTTGATACGGGCATTCGCCTGCACGAATCGCCGCATTTGAGCAGATTTTGCACGCAGTCGACATGCAATCGATGAGCGATACTATGATGACCAAGCGAGATTGATTGCTTCGAACCTTGATTGCAGTTGTATTTTTTCAATCGGAGGCGTTGATGAGATTGGCCAGGCTCTTTAGTTCGGCGTTGTGTGTATTGGTTTCATGCATAACCATGACAAATGCCCAGATTGGTCCGGCCGACCAGGCCCGCACGGCAATCGAAAAAGGCACAGCCTTTCTGAAGGCACAGCAAAAGCCCGACGGCGGATGGGCCGACGAAAAGGAACCGCCAGCAATCACGGCAATGGCACTCAAGGCGCTGGTGGGCAGCGGGGATTACGGCTACTCCACCGACTTCGTCAAGAAGGGGTACGACCGCCTGCTTTCTTTTCAAACCGAAAGCGGTGGGATATTCAAAGACATTCTGGCCAACTACAACACCTCGATTGCCATCAGCGCGCTTGTGGCCGCGAAAGAGCCGTCGTTGCAACCGAACATCGATAAGGCTGTAGCGTATCTAAAGAAAATGCAATGGACTGAGCAGGCGGTGGGTCCGAAGGGGGAAAGCGTGAAGAACCCCGAACAGGCGGCGTGGTACGGGGGCTTTGGATACAACCGGCACGGCCGGCCCGATCTGAGCAACGCGCAATTTTCAATCCAAGCCCTGCATGATGCCGGATTGCAGCCCGACGATCCGGCGTTTAAGGCGGCATTGCAATTTATTACCCGCTGTCAAAACCGCAGCGAATCCAACGACCAGCCCTGGTCGGGGAACGACGGCGGATTCATCTATTCGCCGGCCAATGGCGGGGATTCCGAGGCCGAAAGTTACATGGCTGCCGACGGCCGAAAACTCTGGCGCAGCTACGGCACGATGACCTACGCCGGACTGAAATCAATGCTTTATGCCGGGGTATCCAAGTCCGATCCTCGCGTGCAGTCTGCGGTGCAGTGGATCGAAAAGAATTATACGTTTGACGAAAATCCCGGACTGCGCTTGAACGACCCGACGCAGGCGCAGCATGGGCTTTACTACTATTTCAACGTCGCGGCCAAGGCGCTGAATGCTTATGACGCGCCGCAGTTGACCGATGCCCAGGGCAATAAGCACGATTGGCGGGCCGACCTGGTGGCCAAGATCGTCTCGTTGCAGCGCCCCGACGGCAGTTGGGCCGGGGAAAAGCGATGGATGGAAGACAACCCGGCTATCACGACAGCGTATGTGCTAATGGCTCTGGAGGAAACGCTGGCGGACTTGAATGAGCATCCGGCGAAGTGAGCCAGAGGCCCCGGGGCGCGTCATTGGTGGAGGGGGGATAGGATTGTTTACGCCTACCAGAAGCTCCACTGCCCCTGCCAAAGCACCCATGCGCCCAATAGGAAATTAGTAGTGGCATGCGCGACGATGCACGCGCCCAGACTGCGTGTATAGGCCAGCAGGCTGCCGACGAGCAAAGCCCAGATGATTGCGGTCAGCCACCAGTTGCCGTGGACGACCGCAAAGACAAGACTAACCACCAGAAAGGCCCGAACGTCCCATTCTCCCACCCGGGCAAGTTTGAAATCATTGGGCGCGAGGATGGACCGCCAGACGAAATCCCGCCAGAAGAGTTCCTCCATCACCGGCACGATGACGCTGGCGCCAAGGATCCATCGCCAGACGATGAACAGGTTTCGCGTGGTGCCGGATTGGAAATAGAAAAAAGGATTGAATGCTGTGTCGTCATTTGGTCTGAAAAACGCAAAGTGATGCTGCAGGAACAGTTGCATGCCGATCCACTGCCCCGCCCCGAGTATGCCGACGAACAGCCCCAGCCACCAGTGATTCCAGCGGATTTGCGTGTACTGTCTGCGAAAAACCAATAGCAGCACACCGGCGAGTATGGTGCGGGCGATGTATGTGTGCGGGTAATATGCAGGCCAATGTCCGCCGACCCAGACCATTAATAAAAAGGCCGTCATGGGCAGAATGTAAGCCAGCTCGTCACTGACAAACGCTCGCGGGGTTCGGGGGATGATCGGTTGGGCAGTCATCTGTTTCCCGGGTTGAGATTGGCCGAACTCGCCGCGCTTCGCAGGACCCATTCCCCGGGCGATTCAGTTTCGCCCGTCGTCGCGCTAGGGAATGACCTTGTTAAGCGAATAGGTGAAAATGCCGGTAGCGCCGGCTCGTTTCAGTCGCGGAATCAGGTCGCGTTCCTGCTTGTCTTCGAGAATGACTTCGACCGCGACCCACTCGCTATCGGCCAGCCGGCTGACGGTGGGGCTTTTCTCGGCGGGCAGGAAGCCGACGATTTCGGCAAGCTGCTTTTCTGGCACGTTCATCTTCAGGCCCACCTTGGCACGGGCGTCGATCGCGCCCTTCAGCAACATGGCGATGTTCTCCATTTTCTCGCGCTTCCAGGGCACGGCCCAGGCGGCCTTGGATGAGATGAAACGAGTGGTGCTGCGCAGAAGGGTATCGACGACGCGCAGATTGTTGGCCCGCAATGACGAACCGGTTTCCGTGCAATCGACGATGCCGTCGAGCAGGCGGGCCTTGATCTCCGTTGTGCCCCATGAAAACTCCACCGTTACCTTGATGCCCCGCGATTCGAAGTATCGCCGGGTAACGTTTACCAGCTCGGTGGCGATAACTTTGCCTTCGAGGTCTTCGGCCGTCTTAATTTCGCTTTCTTCCGGCACGGCCAAAACCCAACGGATGGGATTGGAACTAGCCCGGGAGTATTCTAACTCGCAAATCTCGACCACATCGGCTTCGTTGCCATTTTCCACCACCCAATCGTGGCCAGTCAGCCCACAATCGACGATGCCATCGACGACATACCGGCTGATTTCCTGCGCGCGGAACAGCACGGCGGACAGCTTTTCGTCGTCGATTTTTGGGAAGACGCTTCGGCTGTCGATGGAAACCTTGTAGCCGGCGCGGCCGAAGAGATCGACAGTGGCGTTCTGGAGTGATCCGCTGGGCAAACCCAGACGAAGTGTGTCTTGTGGCAGTTTGGTCATGGTGATCCGTGCGGCGAATATCGCATGAGGTTTTGGCTATTTCTTCTTCTTGGCCTTGCCCGCATGGTCCCGCGAGGCCTGGCGAAGGGCGCTGTATACGCCGATGCAATCCTCAGCCTTCACGTTATGTTCGATGAACTTCTGAGCGTCGTCCAGCGTCGTTTCGGCTTCCAGCACGCCTTCATCGCGCAACATTTCCAGCGTCATCTCGTCGATGGGAACGGCGTGACCTTCAAAGGCAAAGAGCATCACATACGCTTCGACGAACGGGTGAATTTCCGGCAATTCCCGCAAGAATTGTCGCGCGTCCCGGCGGCTGATGGTCTTGAGCCGGTCGAGGCTGAGCGTGTGCTCGCGCTCGAAGATGTTGTTGAGCGACTGGGTGATTAAGGCCACGCGCTTTTCGATCGCGGGATAGCGCTGTCCGAGCATCTCCTGGATTTCCAGATCGGTGGCTACGCGCAGCTCGTTAAGATCGACAAATTCCCGCTCGATGGCCTTCATGGCGTCCTCGGCCTTGGCGTCGGGCACGTCATAGCTCATCGCACCACGCACCAGGGCCTTAAGCGTGTCCTGCTGCGGAATTGGTTCGGGCTTGTATTCCCGAAGCAATCGCTTGAGCAGGCCCTTGAGTTCGTCGGCGTGTTTCGTCGCGTTTTTCATTCCTCGGTATCCCTTTGTTCCTGTTCGGTGCGCTTCCGATCCAGCGCCTCATTCTCGTCATGTACTTTTTGCAGCAATGCCTGTATCTCCAGTTCCTTTTTCACGTCCTCGTCAAAATGGAACTGCAGAAACGGCGTGGTTCGAGTCGAAAGGCTCTTGGTCAGCCGCGTGCGCATCATGCCTGCAGAATGTTTAAGCGCGTTCAGCGCTGCGGTCTGTTCCCCGGGGGTACCCATGATGGTGACATAGACATCGGCGGTGGAAAGGTCTTCGGTGACATGCACGCGGGTAATACTGGGAAACCCGACAAGCCGGGGGTCATTGAGCGCGTGCAGGATCATCTGTCCCAGTTCGTGCTGGATCAAGCTGCCGAGTCTGTCAGTTCTACGAGACATTGTTTTCGTCGCAATCAGGGTAGAGGCACCGGCATCACCCGCCGGGCAAGTGGCGGTGGATTGGTTCCGCCGACGACAAGCTCTTCTGCCGGGTTACAAAAATTCGGTCTGGAAATCCCTCAATACAATTTGGGGCACGGTCTTAACGAAATCCACAAGCTTGCTGAAGGCCCCTTCAACATATTGCCTGTCGTTGCTCACCATGGCCACCCCGATGATAGCCCTGCGGTGTTCGTCGAGGGCACCGACCTCCGCGACCGAAACGTTGCGACCGTGGGCGAGCCGGTCTTTGAGGCTAAGTACCACGCGCCGTTTGTCCTTCAACGTGTCGGCATCGGGAATGCCCAGTTCAAACTGCAAAATACCAACCGTCATACGCAGAAGTTGTTGAAGCAGGAACCTTGTAAGCAACGCTACAGCGTCCGCTCGATCATTTCCTTCACATACGCTTCCAGCACGTCGCCTTGCTTGATGTCATCATAGCCGGCCAGCTTGATGCCGCATTCCAGGCCGGTTTTCACTTCCTTCACGTCGTCCTTGATGCGCTTGAGCGTATCAATTGTCAGGTCTTCGGTAATGACCGTGCCATTACGGATCAGCCTGATTTTGCTGCCGCGTTGGATGTGGCCGTCGGTGACGATGCAGCCGGCGATCGACCCGACCTTGCTGAACTTGAACACCTGCCGGATTTCGGCGTGGCCGTGCAGCTTCTGCCGAACTTCCGGTTCAAGCATCCCGCTCAGGGCCTTCTTCAGGTCATCGAAAATCTCGTAAATCACGCGGTAGAGACGAATTTCGACGTGATTATGTTCGGCCAGGCTGCGGGCCGATTCATCCGGAACCACGTGGAAACCAATGATACTGACTTTGTTGTCAGTCGCCTTGGTCTTTGTCGCCATGGCCAGTTCCACATCACTTTCGGTGATGGGGCCAACCCCGCTATGGATCACACGCACTTTCACTTCTTCAGTGTTCTGCCCGGTGACCGTTGAAACCAGCGTCTCCACCGAGCCTTGCACGTCGCCCTTGATAATCAGATTGATCGTCTGAACGTCGCTGGCCTTCATCGTGGCGAACAGGTTTTCCAATGTCACCTTGTTCTGATTGGCCAGCTGATTCTGACGCGACAATGTTGCCCGTTCTTCGGCGATGGCCCGAGCACGGTCGATGTCGTCCACCACATAGAATTTCTCGCCGGCGCTGGGCAATTGTGACAGCCCGCTGACGATCACCGGCGTACTCGGACCGGCTTCCTGAATCATCTCCCCGCGGTCGTTGAGCAAGCTGCGGATGCGGCCAAAGCCCGGACCGGAAATCAGTGTGTCACCCACCCGCAGTGTGCCGTCCTGCACCAGTACGGTTGCGATTGGACCGAGGCCCGGGTCAACCCGGGATTCGACCACTGTTCCGCGGGCCGGAGAGGTTGGATCGGCCTTGAGTTCCAGCAGTTGGCTTTGATAGTCGAGAATTTCGATCAGTTCTTTCACGCCTTGTCCGGTCAGTGCGCTGGTGCGAACCACTTCGGTTGTCCCGCCCCATTCCACCGGATTGAGGTTCTGCGCCGCCAGTTGGCCCAGCACCATGTCGGGGTTGGCTTCGGCCCGATCGATCTTGTTCATGGCGACCACGATGGGCACGCCCGCCGCGCGGGCGTGGTTGATCGATTCGATGGTCTGGGGCATTACGCCTTCGACCGCGCCGACGACCAGCACCACCACGTCGGTCATGTTGGCCCCGCGGGCTCGCATGCTGGTGAAGGCCTGGTGGCCCGGAGTATCGATGAACGTGACGCGCTTTCGGGCATCGCCTTCACCCACGTCCACCATCCAGGCTGCGGTGTGCTGGGTGATGCCGCCAGCCTCACCGGCCGCGACGTTGGCATTACGAATCTTGTCGAGCAGGCTGGTCTTGCCGTGGTCGACGTGGCCGAGGATTGTGACCACGGGCGGACGAACGTTCAGTTGATCCGGTGCCCGGGCTGCCTCGCGCAAGTCGATCTCCTGTTCGAGAAGCTCTTCAAGCGTGGATTGCTCGGCGATGGTCAGCTCGAGACCATAATCAAGTGCCAAAGCTGCCGCCGTGTCACGCTCCAGCGTCTGGTTGATGGTGGCAAATACGCCTTGCTTCATCAGCTTGCCCATCAATTCGTTGGTTTTTACGCCTAAGGCGGCCGAAAGGCTCTTGACCGTGATCGGCTCTTCAACCGACACAGGCTGACCGAGCTGAACCGCGCTCTTGGCTTGCTGATGCAGCCCGCGGTTCTGGGTTTGGCGCAAATGCCGATCGAAGCTGGCGCGGGTTGCGGTTGCGGCGTTTAGGGCGTCCCTGCGGGCAATCAGATCGGCTTCGGTGAACTCCTTGATCTTGGTATCGGCGTCGCCGCGGCGACCGTCGAGTCCGCGCCGACGGGTGGAATTGGTTCGACCGGCACCCTTGGCGCCGGCCTTCTTCTTCTCTGCGTCCTCATCGTCGTCGGTGGCGGCGGATTTAACGCCGCGCCCGGCCAGCGGTCGAGCCTGGGTGAATGATTGTTCGTTATTTCCGGCCCCGGGACCGCCCGGGCGCCGTGTCCGCGGAGCGGAAACGACATCGGGCTTCTCGACACGCACGATGCGCGGGCCGGAGATTGCGGCCTTTGTCGGCGCGAGCATCTGCGGCGCAGGGGTAATCGTCTTTCGCTCGGGCACATGCTGCGGGGGCGTCGGGCGATTGGCCGTGTTGGCCATGGTGATGGTCGGCCGATTGACCGGCGGGGCATTGAGCCGGTTGGCTGCCGGATGATGCGCCGGAGCCGGCGCGGGCGCGCTCGTGGTGCTGGTCGTACTGCTTATGTCTGACGGATCGACCGTCGGGGGCACCGCGATGGTCGCGTGCGTTGCGGCTGGCGGTTCGATCGCGGTAGGTTCGGTTGCAGGCGCGGCGGACAGTTCGACGACGGGCGAAACTTCGACAGGCGCCGGAGATGGCTCGGTGGGTAACGTCCCGGAAACCGCCGGCTGGATGTCCTCGGCGTCTGGCGCAGGCTCAACGGCTTTGCTTCGACCTTTGGGTTTTGTTGCCGGCCGCTCGGCAGTCGGTGCCGCTTCGGCCGCTTCGGTCGACTCGGCCGGAGCCACAGCCTCGGAATCGGGGGTGGTGACCGCTACTTTTTTCTTACGCGGGGCGCGGGGTTTCGTGATTTTTTCAACCGGCGGCGCGGTCTGGACCGCTGTGCTCACGCCGCCTTCCCCGTCCTTAAACCATTCGCGCACGGATTCAGCCAATCCAATTGAGAGCATGCTCATATGGTTGGGCGCAGCATCAGATAGACCTTCCAACTTGAGCTTGTCCAGAATGTCTTTGCTCGGAACTCCCAGATCTTTGGCCAGCGAACTGACTCGAATGCCCTTGCTCAAACGCATCTCCAAAAAAACGAAACTTCTTCACACAAAATCACGCCGCCGGCGGCTCGGTGCGACCTTCGGCCAGCGCGGCGGTATCGTCCTCGTCGGCCGGGGCCGAAGAGGTACTGGTAGCCGTTTCACTGTGGACCATCACTTCCGGCGCGCCACCTTCGGCGGCCTCGTCGTTTGCCGGCATCCGGCTTGCGGCGGATTCATCGACAGCACTGTCACTGGCCGCAGTTTCGTCGGAAACAGGCGCTTCGGACAGTCGGGCCAGCGCGGCCGAATTGGCGGCGGCTTCGGCAGCCTTGTTCGAGGCGTCGGTGGCCTTCTTGGCCTCCTGCTCGACGGCAACGATCTTGGCCTCTTCGCCACACAATGTAACGACTTCCGTGGCCTTTTCCGCGGTCAGGCCCAGTTCTTCCATCAGCGGGCCGGTGCCCACTTCTTCGATGTCACGCACGTCGATCAGCCCCAGCGCCAGCATCTTGTCGATCATTTCCTGGGTGATGCCTTCGATGCGCTTGAGCGTCTGATCCACGCGGGCGGTGCCGGCACTGAATTCTTTGGGCGTGAGAATGTCCACGTCCCAGCCGGTCAGCCGGGCGGCCAGACGCACGTTCTGGCCTCGCTTGCCAATCGCCAGACTCAACTGGTCTTCCTTTACCACAACGGTAGCGCGGCCTAATTCAAAGCAGAGGGCGACTTCGGCTACTTCCGCGGGCTTCAGGGCGTTGCCGATCAGCACCTGCGACGATTCGTTCCAGCGAACGATGTCGATTTTCTCGCCACCCAGTTCTTCGACGATGTTCTTGATTCGGCTTCCGCGCACGCCCACGCAGGCACCGACCGCATCTACCTTGGAATCGATGGACGAGACAGCAATTTTAGTCCGATGACCCGGTTCCCGGGCAAGGGCCTTGATTTCGATCGTGCGCTCGCCGACTTCGGGCACTTCTCGCTCGAAGAGCCTGCGAATCAGGTCCTGGTGCGAGCGGCTGAGGATGATCTTGACGACGCTGGGCGTATCGCGGACCTCGATAATCATGGCCTGGACGCGCTCGGCGACCTGGTGCTGTTCGCCGGGGATTTGTTCGCTACGGGGCATGATGCCTTCGGCGCGGCCGAGCGTGACGATCATGGCTCCGCCTTCGAAGCGGGCGATGGTGCCGGTGACGATGGTGCCCACGCGGTCTTTATATTCGTCGTAGATGCTTCCGCGTTCGTCCTGCCGGATGAGTTGGATCATCACCTGCTTGGCGGTCTGGGCGGCGATTCGGCCCAGGGCCGACAGGGGAATGGTCTGTCCCTGCCGGGTGACACTGATATCACCGACGGCGCGGTCTAATTGCACGGCGAACTCGGTCGAATCCTCGGTATTGAACTGCTTGCGCAACGCCGAAGCGATGGCCTGTTCGATATCAACAAAGACCTGTTCCCGTTCGATATTTTTGTCGCGGGCGATGGAGTCGGCGATTCGCAGAAGTTCCGGATTGGGCATATTGACGCATTCCTTTCGGAGGCTATTCGATTGTTATTCAGTTGTTACGACTGGGGAAACAAAGATTCAAAGGATCAAAAACAATTAAAATCACGCGGAATAAAGCACTTCTGCGTTCATAACCATTTCACATCCGTTCGATCTTTATTTCACTCCTACTGGGTATTGGAACCATGTTCGCTTCGCTTCGGTCACTCAATAAAAAAGCCGCTTGTTGCACAAGCGGCCCACAGTTCTCGAAGAAACCTGTAGAAAGACGCTTAGAAGCTCATCCCGAGGCTCCGTTCCTGAGGATAAGCCCTAACGTCAGCCGCGAAGTTGACCCATGGTGCTTATGCGGCAGCATGGGTCGACTCTTTGGTAACCGACAGATTCATCCCGGTCGCTCCGGGTTCGAAAAAGTGGGCCTTACGCAGGTCGACGAACACCGTCGCCGTGCGATTGACTTCAAGGCCCGGTACGGCCTCAACCCGCGCGACCACGTGGTCGTGCAGTTCGGTGGCCATATACACATCCATGTCGTTGCCCAACGGCTCGACGACATTCCATTTTGTAGTCAGCGGGGCCGATTCACTCTCATCGCCGGTTGGTTTCAGGTGAATATGCTCCGGCCTGATTCCCAGGACCACATGCGTACCGACGCGGCTGCTGAGCCGGCTTGTCAAATGAGCCGGGACAGGAAGCCTAAACCCATTCCCCGGCAAGGTCAACTCACCGAGCAGCACCACCGGTTCGTCAGAACGAGCCTGCGCGGCCTTGGCGTTCTTGAGTGTGCCCTCTTCAAAAATGAGCTTACCGCCCTCGCTCTTGATGATTCCATCGAAGAAATTCATGGGCGGCATGCCGATAAACCCGGCTACGAACCGGTTCGTCGGAAAATTATAAGTGGTCAGCGAGGTATCGGCTTGCTGAATCAGCCCGTCCTTCATCACCACGATTCGGTCGCCAAGGGTCATGGCTTCTTCCTGGTCGTGGGTGACGTAGATTGTCGTCGTCTTGAGACGCTGGTGAAGGCGTTTTAGCTCCGCACGGGTGGTAACGCGCAGCTTAGCGTCGAGATTACTCAAGGGTTCGTCAAACAGAAACGCCGCCGGCTCGCGGACGATGGCCCGCCCCACCGCTACGCGCTGGCGCTGGCCACCGGACAACGCCTTGGGTTTTCGTTCCAGCAGGTGTTCGATGTCCAGAATCTTGGCGGCGTCGCTGACGCGCTTGTGAATCTGGTCCTTAGGCATCCCTCGCAATTTCAGGCCGAACGCCATGTTCTTATAGACGCTCATGTGTGGATAGAGCGCGTAATTTTGAAACACCATGGCAATGTCGCGGTCTTTGGGCGGGACGTTGTTGACCACGCGGTCGGCGATGCGGATCGTGCCCCCGGAAATTTCCTCAAGGCCGGCGACCATGCGCAGCGTCGTTGATTTGCCACAGCCCGACGGCCCGACGAGCACGACAAACTCCTGGTCACGGATCGAAAGGTCGATCGCGTCGACGGCCTTCATGCCACCGGGGTAGATTTTCGTGACTTGCTCGAGAATGACTTGCGCCATGAGATACCTTCTCCGCGGACCGTTAAGAGCGACACATCCGAATCGGACATACTACCGGAAGGCAATTTCCGTGGCAAACGGGAATCCGCGCGGGCGAATTCATTCCCCACTTGATTGCTGCTAATATCGCTGATCGCGGGCGGGCCTTTGCTTTTGAGTTCTCTGGCATGATGCGATGACTGCGGGCATGATAGGCCGGGCGATTCAGTTGGCGAAACGCCCCACCGCTGATATCCAACCGCGTAATGGAAGGCTGCTCATGGGAAAGCCGTTGATCTGGAAATTCGTGGATTGGGGCCTGAAACGCGATGGCGTAATCGGTCGCGGACGGGCGCGTCGCATGGCGGCGTTCTTGGAAAAGGTCAAACCCCCAGCTAAAGCGCGCATCATCGATTTCGGCGGGACCGAATCTCTCTGGAAACTTTTCGATCACGATTTCCATATCACCCTCGTCAACCTCACCGATAATCACCTGAAGATGAGCGAGGCCGACACCCGGCGGTTCAGTTTTGTCAAAGGCGATGCCTGCGACCTCTCCGGTCAATATCCCGACGGGGCGTTTGATATTGTGTTCAGCAATTCGTGCATCGAACACGTCGGGGACGATGCGCACCAGGCTGCGTTTGCCCGTGAAGTTCGGCGACTGGCCCCGGCGTATTGGGTGCAGACGCCCAGCTCGCGGTGCCCGCTTGAAGCGCACACACTCGTCCCGTTTTATTGGAAACTGCCGGGATTCGCCCGGCGGATTTTGCTCAATCGCTGGAAACGCAAGCATCCCCACCTCTGGGAACTTATCGCTTCAACCCGCATGTTGAAGCGAAAGCGCATGATCGAACTGTTCCCCGACGCGCAGGTTTTCGTCGAACGTCGGATGGGTTTGGAAAAATCCTATGCATGCTATCGGTCGTGCCAGTCAGCTACCGATACCCCGCGCGCCCAATAGGGGCTGAGTGACTTACCCGGTTGACCGCTACGGTTCTGACCGACACTTAACACTTACCGCATCACAGTCCGGGCCTCATGGCAATTTAAGCAGGTCATCACAACGAACGGGTGAGCCACTAGCGACCGACCGATTGGCACTGATGCCCATGAGCATTGAGGCGCCACCATCGACATGGCTGGCCGCGCAACCGAATGGTCCCCGCGGGCAATGTGAGGGAAAAGCATTTCTTCATCAACTTCCGGTCGCCGCGGTGGGAGCGCCAGATTTTCTGCCGGGGATCAACTCCCGGATTTTCGTCGGCAGGGGAAGGTATCGATAGTTGACGTCACCCACAGGCTGCGTGCTATGCGATGGAGGGCGCGAAATATCTCGTGGGCCACGTCGGCGTCAACGGTCAGCGGCTTTTCACTGATATCATCACCGCCTAAATCCCTCCCGCGGCGACACTTAGGACCACGAAACTTGATCGTCCCCCATCCAGAGGAGCGGCGCGCAAGCACTATCGCAAATTTATATCCTGTTTTGGTATCCCACCCCTTTATTCGCCCCATTTTATCCAATTACCCACGGATCGATTGGCGCTGGTTCGAATTCTGCGGAAATGCAAGAAATCCTGACGGAATGTTATTGATCCCCTCTTTCTTGGACGTTACTCTTATTCGCATAAAGGGAGCGCATATCTTGCTGGGAAATTCGCAGATCGCGTTTCGGTAAAGGCAAGGAACGACAAATCGAAAGGAGGCAAGGCGCACCAGACAAAGCGCTGTTCAGGCATTATGACGTGACTCGCCGGATCATCTAGCGGGTCGGGACGGTATGTGGGTTGAAACTGAATATCCCCCGGCGTGTGTCGGGAACGGTTTCAAAGAAATGTCCCCTTTCAAAGGGGATCGCCAGAAAAAGGAAGAATGATATGAAAAAGTTTTACACTGCGATGGTCGCTGCGGCATTGTTTGCCGCGCCCCTCGCCATTCAAGTTCAAGCGGCAGATGTCAGTACGCAAATATCCGTGGACGCCAAGGCCTTGGTCAAGGCACTGTTCCCGGATAACTCGGGCATCACCGTCGTGGCCAATTCTGAGAAGTATGCCGGTGGCCCAAGCGCCTCGGGCTTCTTCAAGGATGCCCCTTTCTCTAACTTTAAGGAAGGCGTGGTCCTCAGCACCGGCGACGTTTCGGGAAACGCGCTGGTTGGACCAAGCTCCAAGGGATTTTCGAACAGCAACGGCGCCCTCGGCGACACTGACCTGACCGCCATCGTTGCCCCGCGAACGACCAACAACGCGGGCGTGCTGGAATTCGATTTCATCCCGACCAAGGACGTGGTTAGCTTCCAGTACATCTTCGCTTCTGAAGAATACAACGAATACGTCGGCAGCTCGTACAACGACGTGTTCGCGTTCTTTCTCAATGGAAAGAACATCGCGTTGCTCCCGGGAACAACCACGCCGATCACCATCAACGGCGTGAACAACGGATCGAACCCCGCCTATTACTTTGACAACACCAAGGGCGCGATCAACACCGCGCTCGACGGGTTCGTCGGCCTGAAGAAAGACCTGTTCGCTACGGGTCCGGTCAAGCCTGGCGAAGTGAACCACATCAAGTTGGCCGTCGCCGACACCAGCGACAGCATACTAGACTCTGCCGTGTTCATCCGCGGCAGCAGCTTCACCGATGTTCCCCCACCCCCTCCGACAGCCGTTCCGCTGCCGGCCGGCGTGTGGATGGGCCTGAGCGGTTTTGCCGGCATGGGCGGCTTCCGGGCGATCCGTCGCTTCCTCGGCAAGACGGCCTGAGCCGTGCATAAGTTAAGTTGATTTCTAGCCCCCCGGCCTCCAAGAAGTGGCCGGGGGGTTTTGTTTTTGGGCAGGTGAAAAGTCTCTGTGATACAGATCACCTAAGAAACTTTAGGAAAAATCTCCGTAGTTACGCCCCGGACGTCCGATAGCTTAATGGAACAGGATACGGAGGTCCGATATGACCAACCAAGCCAGTCAGGGACGGATGCGAGACGAGGCAGAGTTAATCGAGCGGTTTGCTCGATCCTATCGCTCGAAGTTTTCGCAGATGATTGAGCAACTCAACCATCAGCCCCGCGAAATGACCGACGCCCAATGCCTGCGCTTGTGCGTCGAGGCCGTCGATATGGTGCTGGCCAGTCAAAGCCAATTGGCCAGCGCTCTGAGCGAACTCTGCGAGTCCTCCGCCTCTCTAAAAAAAGCCGCCTAGCTTGTCGCGCGCTGATAAAGCATTCCTCGCGCCACGCAGTCCTGCCTTTGGCCGAATCTACTGATGATTTTTCGTGCGCGCTGGAAGCGGGAAGCGTGTGTCGCCGTTGTTTCGCCATGCGGGCGCTTGCGGTAGAGTTGGCGGGCGATGCAGGACGATGCGCGAATTATGATCGGCGCGATGAGTGGGACCAGCGCCGATGGCATTGATGTCGCGGTGGTGCGGGTTTGTGGTCAGGGACTGGAGATGACTGCTGAGCTTCTCCTGCACCATCAGCGGCCTTATGACGCGCTGGTTCGTCGATCGATTCAGTCGATCCGGCAGGACGGCCGGGCCGATCTGGCGGATCTGGCCAAGCTCGGGCACGATATTTCCCTGGCTTATTCCACTGCCATCAACGAGGCCCTGCTGGCGGGCCGGTTGAGCGCCGAAAAAGTCGCTGCGGTGGCCGCGCACGGCCAGACGCTGTTTCATGCCCCCCCGAACACCATTCAGTGGTTTGATCCGTCGATAGTTGCACACGAAG
The DNA here is from genome assembly GCA_038234815.1 of Tepidisphaerales bacterium. Lineage (GTDB taxonomy): Bacteria > Planctomycetota > Phycisphaerae > Tepidisphaerales > Tepidisphaeraceae > JBBQSU01. The sequence continues at coordinate 18,250 of JBBQSU010000024.1, forward strand.
TGGGGTGCTGCGTAGTAAGCGATTTTCGCCGCGCAGATTGCGCCGCCGGGGGGCAGGGCGCGCCCCTTGTGCCGTTTGCCGATTTCCTGCTGTTCCGCAGCCAGGAATTCAATCGCGTGCTGCTGAACCTCGGCGGAATTGCCAATTTGACTTACCTGCGTTCCGGCGGAACGCTCAACGAGTTGATCGCGTTCGACACTGGCCCGGGCAACTGCATTAGTGATGAGATCGTTCGTCGGCGCGGATTGGACGGGGATGATTATGACATCGATGGCCGGCACGCCTTAGCCGGTTCGGCGAACGAATCGTTGGCCTATGAGTTCATCGGCCACGACTATTTTCAGGCCGATCCCCCGAAGACTACGGATGTGCCCTCGATGCTGTCGCTGTTTGAACACGTGCGGGCGCAAAGCCAGTCGATGTCACTACAAGACGAACTGGCGACGGCGTGTTTTTTGACGGCCAAGTGCGTCGCCGAGGCGATTCGGTCGTTTACCCCGCGGGGTATTGACGAGGTGATTGCCAGTGGCGGGGGCGTGCGCAACCCGGCGATCCTGCGAGAGCTTTCGCGACTGCTGCCCGACGTGCCCATTCGCACGACCGACGAACTGGGCGTTCCCAGTCAGGCCAAGGAGGCGGTGGCGTTCGCCCTGCTAGGCGCGGCAACGCTGCTTGGGATCGCCTCCAACGTGCCCAGCGCCACCGGCGCCCAGCGCAGCGTGCGACTGGGTTCAATCACCCCGCGGCCTTAACTTTCCCCGCGTCCTCCCATTTATCGAGACGATGGCACGACGCCTCTTGGCATTTTCGGCGCGGGTTTGATCTAAACCCCACCCGGGGATCGGTCGATGGAGGGGAAAGGATAGAACCATGACGCTGCCAACATCTTCCATCATCGATCTACTCGGCCGAACCGACGTTCACTTTCAAGCCGGCGGGCGCAAGCGGGCAACGGGGCGCGTGCCGGCAACCCTGGCGGCCGAGGTGTTTTTTCACAGCACCTGGCCTGAAGGCCCCGGCATAGCCGTACCGGTGCGCGAATTGTCCGTTTCCGGGGCCGGTTTCTGGCATCGGAAAAAATGGGTTCGAGGGGCGGGACTGGTGCTTCAGTTCAAGTTGAGCGACGGCCAGGACCTGGCCATCCGCTCGCGGGTCGTGCATGTCAATTCGATGGGGAACGAAGAGTATTACGTCGGCGTGGATTTTCGGGAAATCCTGAAGGGGCCGGTTATTCCGAACGCGGCCTGATGCTCGTTCACTCTCCCCCACCCGTGAAATGCGATGTTCTTGGGCTATTTTTCTTGCATTAACTTTGCGGGAGCTATACTCCAACTTGTCGCAGTGTGAACCGGATTGACGGAGAATCGGTCGTAGGTCATTTATCCTTGTCAAACGTAGTGCTCACGCCTTTGGCCCGTCGCAGCACGCCGGATTTATTCCGGCTGGCCGCGATCGACGTTGGCAGCAACAGCATCCACATGGTGATCGGGCAGACCGACGCCGAAGGCGTGCTGACGACGCTTTGGCGGATGAAACAGCCCGTGGGACTTGGGCGACTCAGCTTCCCGTCCCGTAAGCTCAGCCGGCAGGCGATGAACCACGCCGTCGAAACGCTTGGCCGTTTCAAGCAGGCTGCCCAGCAACGCCAGTGTGAAACGATCCGCGCCGTGGCCACCAGCGCCGTCCGTGAGGCAGAAAACGGCGGGGATTTAATCGAGCGATGCCGCGACGAACTGGACATGACCGTGCGTGTGGTCAGCCCCAAGGAAGAGGCTCGATTGATCTATCTCGGCGTGCGGCACATGGTGCCTTTGAAGGGCGCCCACCTGATCGTCGATATCGGCGGAGGAAGTGTCGAGTTCATCGTCGGCGATTCAAAGCAGGCCAGCCTGCTGGAAAGTCGGAAGCTCGGTGCGGCGCGCATGACCGCGCAGTTTGTTAAGAGCGATCCGATCGACAAGAAGAGCCTGGAAGCCATGCGGGCGCATTATGCGCAGGAACTGGCGCCCATTTGTGAACGGGTGAAAGCGCTGGGGCCGGTGAAATTTCTCGGCAGCAGCGGAACTCTGGAAAACATCGCGGCGATGTGTGGCGACGCCAAGGCGGGCACCAACGGCCATAGCCGGTCGGTCATCCAGCGAAGCGACTTCGACACGATGCTCGAAAAACTGCTGCGCAGCGATAGCCCCCAGCGGGCCAAAATGCCCGGTCTGGACGACCAGCGACGCGACCAAATCCTCGCCGGCGCGGTGATGGTCGATGAGATCTTTAAGCAGTTTCGCTTTCAACGGATCGAATTAGCCGGCGGGGCGCTTCGGGAAGGAATTCTCGTCGATTACCTGGCTCAACACCTGCCTTCGCTTGAAATCCGCAGCAAAGTGCCTGACCCCCGCCGCCGCAGCGTGCTGGACCTGGCCCACCGCTGCGACTGGCACAAGACTCATAGCGAGCACGTCGCGAGGCTGACGCTGCAAATGTTCGATCAACTCCGGGCTTTGCACGGGTTGAATCCGGTCGCGCGGGAATTGATCGAATACGCCGCCCTGCTGCACGACATCGGCTGGCACATCTCGCGCAACAGCCACCACAAGCACAGCATGTACCTGATTCTCAACGGCGAACTGAAAGGCTTCAGCCCCGAAGAGATTTCGATCATGGGCAACATCGCCAGGTATCACCGCAAGACGATTCCGACGCGCGATCACGCCGCGTTCGACGCCCTGTCAAAAAGCTCGCGTCAGATTGTGAATGTGGGCGCCGCGCTGTTGCGGCTGGCTGACGGGCTGGACCGCAGTCACGTTGGCGCCATCCGGCACATCAACTGCCACCGCACCTCACGGGGCCGGAGGTGCGAACTGGAAAGCCGGTCTGATGCGCAATTAGAACTGTGGGGCGCCCGCCGCAAACGCGATCTGTACGAGAAAGTCTTCAGCGAGAAGATCGAATTTGTACTCGTAAAATAATGGCAAGTCGTTTCCGCTGGTGATCGAATCAAAGCTGGAAACTACTCGTCTATTCCCACCTGCTGGGGCTGTTTGGCCTGCGCCGCAGCCGTCGCCTGCGACATCATCTCCGGATCGCGTAGACGCTTCATATGGGACGGATGTTCTGCGGCGACCGGGGGCTTGGTGGGTTCACCCAGCGACAACTGGACGGCAGCGATCTCACGATAGTGGCCGTCCTGAGCCATGAGTTCTTCGTGCGTGCCCGACTGGGTGATCCGGCCATTTTCGATCACCAGCACCAGGTCGGCCTGCTTCACCGTGCTGATGCGGTGTGCGATGATGAATGTCGTCCGCGCCACCATTACCATCTGCATTCCCCTGCGGATGAGGTCTTCGGTTTCGGGATCGATCGCCGCCGTGGCGTCGTCAAGCACTAGCAATCGCGGATTGGTGACGATTGCTCGAGCGATGGCCAGGCGCTGACGCTGTCCGCCGGACAGGCTGCTGCCGCGTTCCCCCAGCATCGTTTCGTATCCTTTGGCCAATTCCTCGATGAACTCGTGCGCCTGCGCAAGCCGGGCCGCGGCCTCAATCTCCCCGTGCGTGATTCCCGGTCTGCCGTAGGCGATATTCTGAGCGACCGTTGCGCTGAAGAGATAAGTTTCCTGAAAGACAAACGCCACCTGCGATCGCACGCTGGAGAGCGCGGCTTGGCGAATCTCCATGCCGTCGATGAGGATGCGGCCGGCCTGGGGGTCGTAAAATCGCGCGATCAAGTTGACCAGTGTGCTTTTGCCCGATCCGGTCGGACCGACGATTGCGACCACGCTTCCGCCGGGGACTTCAAAGGTCACGTCGTGCAGCACTGGGCGTTTGCCTTGGCCGTAACCGAAAGTGACGTGTTCAAATGAAACGCCGCCCAAGCCATTCGGCAGCTTGCGGGCCGAGTTGGATTCAGGCACAGTTGCCGGTGCCATCAGCACTTCATACAGTCTCCGGGCCGACACGATCGCATTCTGATATTGCTCGTTGATCGTCGAGACCTGCTGCAAGCGCCCCAGGACCGCGTTCATCGCCCCCCCCAGGATGAGCAAGTCACCGGCCTGCAATTTCCCACGGATAATCAGCAATCCGCCGGCCAGAAAGAGCGTGAGATGCGACGCGGTGGCGATGGACCTGACGACCGGTTGAAAGTTGCAGAACATCCTTGCCCGGGTAAGGATTCGCTTGCGAAACGTGTCACAATTACCGTTGTACTTGGCCACCTCCTGCTCTTCGGTGGCAAAGGCCTTGATGACGTGTACCCCGGCGATGTTCTCGGCCACGATGGACGTGCTGCGGTCGTCGGATTCCATCACGCTCTTGGCCACCGGCTGAATTCGCTTGCTGAACCGAAGAATGTAAAGCGTCCAGATGGGCAGCGGGAGCAGGCTGAGCAGCGCCACCCATTTGCTCAACGTACTGATAAGGATGATGTTGCCTGCAACCACCAGGATGATTTCGAGGGTCGTCAGCGTCGCAGTCTGGATGAATGACCGCACGTTTTGCAGATCGCCGAGGGCACGGTTGATCAGTTGCCCGCTGCTGATGGCGTCGTGAAAACCGAAGCCGACCCGCTGAAGCTTGTCGTAAACGGCCTCCCGGATGTAGAAGACCATCGTCATGCTCATCTTCATGTTCGACACCTCGCGGAGGTATCGCAGCATGGCATAGATCAGCACGACCCCGGCCAGAACAAACACCGCCTGCCGAAGCTGGATCGCCGACGGGTCCGGCGAATGCATCCAGATCCAGAACCCGGACACGTCGATGTGTCTGCGGGCGTCGCCCATCCCCTTGACCTGATTGATGGCAGTGCCGGCCTGGCGAGTCAGCATCACCTCGGCCGCCACCCAGGCAAAAAGCCAAAGGCAACTGACCGCGAGCAATGCCTTTACTGGCCGGATGAATCGGAACATCCAGCGCAGGAGTTGCCGGTTATTGACCGCCGGCGCGGAAACGGCACTAACATCCGAGAGTGGACTCACAGGCAAATGACCTTCCGAAAACAACGCTAAAACGAACCGGGCATGGCGTCAACCCCAGCGCGAAATTGCCCGGCAGCGAAAAAAGAAGACCAGCACGGTAGGATGAAATTTCCGACTTCCCCGTATACCATCCCCTTGCTATGCCCAAGATTACCGTAGACGGCAAAACGATCGACTGCAAAGACCGCCAGATGATCATCCAGGCCTGTGATGACAATGGGATCGAAATCCCCCGATATTGTTATCACCCGGGGCTGTCGATCGTGGCGTCATGTCGCATCTGCCTGGTGGAGGTGGAAGGCGCGCCCAAGTTGCTGCCGGCCTGCCAAACGCCCATTCGGGACGGAATGGTGGTCCATGCCAAGTCATCCAAGGCCATCGCCAATCAAAAGCAGGTGATGGAATACCTTCTGGTGAACCATCCGCTGGATTGCCCCGTCTGCGATCAGGCCGGCGAATGCACCTTGCAGGATTATTCTTACGAATACGGCCGAAGCCAGAGCCGGTTTGAAGAAGACAAACAAAAAAAGCCCAAAAAGGACGTGGGCCAGCACGTGTTGCTGTACAACGACCGGTGCATCATGTGTACCCGTTGCGTGCGCTTTACACGCGAAATTTCGGGATCGAGCGAGTTGTATGTTGACGGTCGCGGGTACAAGGAAGAGATCGATATTTTTCCGGGAAAACCGCTGGACAATAAGTTGTCGGGCAACGTGGTCGATCTGTGCCCGGTGGGCGCGCTGCTGGATAAAGAATTCCTATTCAAACAGCGGGTGTGGTTCCTCAAAAGTACACCCAGCATTTCACCGGTGGATGCCGGCGGCGAAAACATCCATCTCGATCACAACGAAGGCGTTGTCTGGCGGATCAAACCGCGATTCAACGCCGACACGAATCAGTGGTGGATCAGCGACGATACGCGATACGCCTATAAGGTGCTTGAAAACGAAAAACGTCTGAAAGGTGCCCGCAGGGTGCAGTACGGCACGCAGGTTAGCACGGATTACATCAATGCCATTGAACAGGCGGATGCGGGCCTGCGAAAGGCCCGCGCAGACGGGCCGGGAGCGGTGTATGCGGTCCTTTCACCGATGATGTCGTGTGAAGAGGCCTGGCTGCTGGGGACTTACATTCGCTCGCTGGATGCCGAGGCGGCCCTGGTTTTAGGCCCGGTGCCGACCACCGGCACGGACGAGACATTCAGCAATGCGCTAACCGGCAAGCAGACATTTACGATCAAGGCAGAGAAAGTGCCCAACGCGGCCGGCGTGCGCCGCGTGATGGAAAAACTGGGCGGCAGGACGATGAAATGGGAGGAACTGACCGTAGCCAAGCCCACAGTGACATTCAAGGCCGGATGGATCGTCGGCGGGTATCACTCGGACTGGTTGGGCAAGACCGCTCTGCCCCGGGGCTTTAAGGTTCTGCAAGACCTGCTTGAAAGCGGGCCTTCGGCCAAAGCCGATATCCTGCTTCCGTCGGCCGCATGGGCCGAAAAAGACGGCTGCTGGGAGAATTATCAGGGCAAAGTGCAGGTCTTTTCCGCCGCAGTGCCGCCACCCGAAGGCACGATGCGCGAAGGCGACGTTTACTACAAACTCATGGGCCGAACGGGATTCTTCAATGCCGCAGACGTCCGCGGCGAAATGGGCGAGCCATTCAGCGCCGCTTCGGCCCCGATCGGCAAGAAACCCGAACCCGTGTTCGAGTTCGCGGAACTGTAGCCAGTAGCAAACAACGACGCTTCGCAATCTCTGCTACGGAAAAAAGACAGGATTTTCGAATTTGAAAGCCCACGTTTGCCCACCTCCTTGGTTTCGAGCCATGCTATGACTGACGTATGTGCCTTTGATCCCCGGAAAAAGCATTCTGAAAACGACCATCCTTTGCCCGAAGCGTCGGAGCGCTGGCTGTGGATTACTCTGGCCGTGGGTTTGGGCATTGCGCTCCGGCTGTGGCAGTTTCGGATGAACCGATCGCTTTGGCTTGACGAAGCGATGCTGTCTCTGAATATTCTTTCGCGTTCTCCGGCGGAACTGTTTAAGCCACTTGATTATGCTCAGGGCGCTCCGGTCGGCTTTCTGCTTTTAGAGAAACTAAGTGTCGTTTTTTTCGGATCCTCCGAACAGGCACTGCGTTTGCCGGCATTGCTGGCAGGTCTTATTAGCACAGTATTTTTTGCCGTGCTGGCCCGTCGGCTGATTGGAGGCGCAGCGGGGGCGGTGGTTACTTTTCTTTTTTCTATTGCCTGCCCTTTGGTTTATTACAGCGCCGAGACTAAGCAATATGGCTTTGATCTGTTGTCCTATTTAGCGATCATGCTATGTGCATTGGCCGCGAAACGCTCCAGTTACACATTAGGCCGCATGATCACCCTTGCCGGGGTGGCAGTTCTCTCAATGGCCTTTTCACACGCGTCTATCTTTGCATTGGCAAGCGCGGGCTTGGGAATTCTGATCGACGTTCGAGGCCGCCCCGGGTCTTTTCGTCGCTTGTTCGGGTTTGGAATCGCACTGGCCCTCATTTTTGCTCTGAATTACTGGTTCCTGCTCCGTCCTCTTACCCATCATCCGGAGTTGTTAAAATATTGGCGCAAGGGTTTTTTACCGCTCCTGCCTCACAGCATATTTGAAGTGTCCTGGATTTATCAGGCGATTGTCGAATTTTTCGAAGACACATCCGGGTTAAATCGAGCGGCCATGCTGGGATTGGCCTCGGCAACCACCGGTGTAATCCAACTCGCCCGGAGGCGTAACTGGTTTGTGCTGCTTATACTCGCCGGGCCTTTCGTCTTCGTGCTGCTGGGATCGGCCATGCAAAAATATCCTTTCAATGGCAGACTCATTCTGTTCTTGGTTAGCCCGGCGCTCATTCTGGTGGGATATGGCCTGCAACTGTTTTTTCAGGATACCCGGCGAGAAATTCGCTTGGCCGGCATGGTGGCAGCGACTCTGCTCTTAGTCGACCCATCAATCGCTGCTTTTCGGTCGCTCAATACGCCTCTTCAAAAGCAATCCATCCGTCCGGCCCTTCAGTCAGTGCTGACACAGGCGACATCCGACGATTTACTGCTGATCGGAAGCACTGCCGAATATCAATACCGATATTACAGAGAGTTTTCTAAGTCGATTAATTGGGACAATGCACCGGCGGTAAAGATCGTCCATCCTTCCTGGCGTGCTGCGGGGATGACCCAATACAAACATGTCTGGGTGATTTTTTCACATTTTTTTCCCTTCGACGCGTCAGCCATTCTTGATGAACTGGAAATCGAGGCGCATTTGATCCGCGAGGACCAAATTAACGAGACGCGTCTATACCTTTACGAACCTGGTCAAACCCCACTGCGGGGATTAAAACATCGGCCAATACTTTCTCGATAACAGTCTAAAGCAAAGCATTGGGAGACTGAATGAAGTTGGTTCCGATGCCCCTGACTTGCCGAGGCCTCAGAACCAACATGATCTTTGCGAAGAAGTCTCCTTCGCCGAGATGAAAACAACTTGGCATGTGCTATATTGGGCTTCAGTCGACTCTTTGGCTCGGCGACCGCGGATGGTGATTGCGGTCCAACGCAATCTTGGGCAAGCTTTACGGATGACTGGCAGAGATATTCTATGATCGACTGGATTAACATACACGTACCGACCTGGCTCTTTATCACTTTCATCGTCCACCTTACCGTTCTCGGCTCGGTGGCGTACATGATCTTGCTCGAGCGCAAGGTCGCGTCCTGGGTGCAGGATCGAATCGGCCCGAACCGTGTCGGGCTGGGTTTTGGTATCATTCCCTTCCTTAAGGACATGAAAATGTTCGGCCTCGGCCAGCCGCTGGTGGACGGGCTGAAGTTCATTCTTAAAGAGGATTATCGCCCGAAAAACGTCGATCGGATTCTCTTCACGCTGGCACCGGTAGTGATGATTGTCACGATCATCGTCAGCATCGCGGTCGTGCCGTGGGGCGGCATCAAGCAGACCACGCAGACGATCGGTGTATCAGTTGAGAGAAGTCGCCTGCTGAGCGACGCCGAGGCAACAACGCTGGCGACGGCGAAATCCGGACTGCTCGGCTCCGACATCATTGAAACGACTGTGGATCGCTCTGGCCTGGCCGATAAGGCATCCGAAGCCAACGTCATTGTCACCTCGCGGTACCGTTTCCAGATCGCCAATCTCAATATCGGCGTGCTGTTTGTGCTGGCGACGCTCTCGCTGGCCGTTTATGGCGTGGTCATTGGCGGATGGGCCTCGAACAACAAGTATTCGTTCCTTGGCGGGCTGCGCGCCACCGCCAATATGATCAGCTACGAAATCCCCCTCTCGCTGGCCGTTCTTTCAGTGGTGGTCATTTTCGGCACGCTGGATTTGGGAATCATCGTCGAGAAGCAGTCGCACCTTCTCTTTGGCTTCTTGCCGGCGTGGAATATTTTCACCCAGCCGCTGGCTTTTTTCATATTCCTGGTCTGCATCCATGCCGAAGCCAACCGTGCACCGTTTGATCTGGCCGAAGCCGAACAGGAACTGGTTGGCGGATATCACACCGAATACTCCTCCATGCGGTTTGCCCTGTTTTTCCTCGCTGAGTACGCGGGGATGATTACCACCAGCGCCGTGTGCGTAGCGCTGTTCTTCGGCGGATGGCATCTTCCTCTGCCCGGAATTAATGGCACGATCGATCCCAGCAACCATGCCATCACCGACAGCCTGGTCGTCTGCGTAATGCGGGCACTGATCTTTTTCGGAAAAACCTTGGGCATCATTTTCGTCTTCATGTGGGTCCGATGGAGCCTCCCTCGCTTCCGGTTCGATCAGCTCATGCAACTGGCCTGGCGCGGGCTGATACCCGTGTCGCTGGCAATGGTGATGGTGACAGCCGTAACCGTTTATCTGGCCGGCGGAGCTAGTTTTGAAAGCATGGACGACAAGACCGCCGTCATGCTGCTCGGGGCTAATGTTCTGCTGGTTGTGGGCACACTTATCGGCAGCAGGCTGATACCTAAGGCCCCGTTCACCAATCGCAGGATCATTGTGCCGGGCAGCCGGTTTTCTAAGCCGGCGGTCGCTGCGGCGAAGTGATTTATCGGGCGTATGATCTCGTATCGGGCTATAGTGCGTGACTCATTTAATCAGGAGAATTTTCATGCGGATCGATGTAAAAAGCGTCATAATCGGCTTGCTGCTCGGGCTGTGCGTGATGTTGACGCGCGGGGCTGCGCCAAGCGCCGCAACGCCGAATCGCTATCAGATTTCAGCCGTGCAACGGTCCGATCCCAACGGCACTCCGCAAACCGTTGTGTTCGTCCTCGACCAGCAGACGGGCAAAGTTTACGGCTATGTTAAAGGCGACAAGGGCTGGGAGCACCCCCAGGGCCGTTCGTTCTTGGTTAAGGACAGCGACATGGAATAAGCCTCCGCGCCCTTTCGGCCGACGCTTTGAGTGATACGAGAAAACAGGACTGACCTCCATGAAAAGCTCTGACGTACTACTGCTCGAAGAACCCCGCCTTTCGCTCGGCGATCAATTCTATCTCCCGCAGGTTCTTATAGGCCTGGGCACCACCCTCAAGCACATGTTCGCTGTGGTCGCTAAGAACCAGCACCTCGTCATTCAATATCCCGAAGAGCGGCGGGAAGACCTGAAGGTGGAAGACGGCGGAATTTACTCACGCACCTATCGCGGGGTTCATCGGCTCAACAAAGACGAAGAGGGGCGAGTGAAATGCGTCGCCTGCTTCATGTGCTCCACCGCCTGCCCGGCCAACTGCATCCACATCGAAGGTGCCGAAAGCCCCTGGGAAGACCGCGAAAAATATCCCGCCAAGTTCGACATCGACGAACTCCGCTGCATCTATTGCGGCATGTGTGAAGAAGCCTGCCCGGTAGACGCGATCGAACTGACCAGCGTTTACGACATCGTCGGTCTGACACGACAGGAAATGATTTTCGACAAGGCCAAACTGCTGCGGGTATTTGACGAGACGGTGGCGAAAGAGCCGATGTAGGTCAACTGCGGCCAACGGTCCGCGTCCGGGAAATAGCCGGCTGCCGTGGCACGCCGGTCCACTTCCGCTTTGCTGATTGTATCCCAATGAACATCCTCCGGCCCCAGGCAGAAATCGATCGCATCATCGGATTTTACGGCGAGGATTTTGCCACCATCATGGCGATGCTCGAGCGGCAGTTCACCGTGCTGCACAACCGCGCGCAGGTGCTGCTTACGCTTTGCGGAATTGTCATCAGCACCACCGGATTTTCCGGCCGCCTTATCGCGGGCACCAATTTCGCCGCCCAACTGCTCATCATTCTCGGCATCGCCTTCGTTCTGCTCGCCACTGCGGTTGTTTCCTGGTCGGTCCTGCACCTCCGCTGGCTCACCATGCAGCCCGGCGACGACCTCCGAGCATGGCTCGCCGCCAGCCTCGGATATCGTGACTATAAAACCCGCTGCTATCGTATATCGCTTCTGGTGATGATCTTCGGCCTGGCCCTCTACTGCGCCGCCATCGCGGTAATGCTGCTTTACCCGCACGAAAACGCCCTGCCGGCAAGGTGAGTCTCCCCACGCCGCTGGCACGGTTCGATCAAGCTTTAAGAGCCAGGGCAAATAGCCTAACGACCGTTACCACTGGCCACGCCATTTTTGTTTGGATACAGTGGAACATTACTCATGCTGTCGCCTCTCAAGCACATCCCTCGCGTCGAAGCCCGTGCGGCAATTTTGTCGCTTGTGGTGGGGTTGGCTCTGCTGGTCGTCAAATTCGCGGCCTATTTTCTGACCGGGTCCACCATCATTTTTTCCGATGCGCTGGAAGGGATTGTCAACGTCACGGCGGCGGCATTTGCTCTTTATTCGATTGGTTACGCCCATCAGCCCGCCGACGAAAAGCATCCCTATGGGCATGGCAAGGTCGAATTTTTCTCTGCCGGGTTTGAAGGAGGGATGATCCTTTTGGCCGCGGCGATGATTCTGTTCCGTGCCATCGAGGCCTTTCAACATGGGACCCAACTTCAGCACGACGCCCTCGTCTGGGCCATCGTGCTGACGTCCTTCGCGCTGGCGGTCAATGGCCTGCTCGGACTTAATCTCGTGCGTACGGGACGAACGCATCGATCGATCACGCTCGAAGCCGACGGCTGGCACCTGCTCACCGATGCCATTACGTCCGCAGTGGCGCTGGTCACGATTGTTATCATTTATTTCACGCACCTGAATTGGCTCGATCCTGCCGCCGCCGTCGTCGCTTCGCTTTACATCGGCCGGACCGGACTGCGCCTCATGGGCCATGCCAAGGCCGGCCTGCTGGACGAGCAGGACGATCACGACCGGCAGACGCTCGAACGAATTCTCAACGGCCACATCGGCCCGGCCGCGCAGCCCCCACGGATTTGCAGCTACCACAAGCTCCGGCATCGTCATAGCGGGCGATACCACTGGGTGGATTTTCACCTGGTGATCCCGGCGTCGATGAGTGTCGATCAGGGACATCGCCTGGCCAGCACTATCGAGTATGAAATCGAGCAAACACTCGGGGAAGGCAACGCGACCGCGCACATCGAACCATGCATCGATCGGGCCTGCGCCCGCTGTCGGCCGACACACCAGGAGCCTGCATAGCCAGTTGTTCCTGAGATAATTCCGCCGCAGCACCAAACCCTTCATATGCCCGTTTTTTCGCAATTCATGCCGTTTTTTTGGGCCTTGGGACGATCTAATCCCGAAAATTCCGGGATTTTTGTAGCGCAGGCATTGAAATTCCCTGTTTTTTCGGTACTTTTTCGTACATGTGCGATCGGCAGATGGCCTGTTGATCGCGCGGCTTTGTGGCCTCGAACAACCCCTTATCGAGCGCCACTCAGGCAGATGTCCGCAGCCGGGTGGGACCGGATTGCGGTGCCATCGGTCTAGAACCGATGGTTGGCTCCAACACGTCTCGAAAGGAGATCGATATGGCCAAGGCAATGACTAAGTCGGAACTGGCTTCGCAACTGGCAGAAAAAGTCGGCATCACCAAGAAACAGGTGTCGGCATTTTTTGAGGCCCAGTCCGAAATCGCCTACAAGCAGGCGAAGAATAGTTTCGTGATTCCGGGCATCGGCAAGCTCGTGCTTGCCAAAAGCTCACCCCGCGAAATGGTGATGCGTTTCGGCCCCAAGACCGGGCAGACCGTTAAAGTGCCCGCTAAGACAAAAGTGAAATTCCGCGTGGCTAAGGCCGCCAAGGACGCCATCCTCGGCGCCAAGAAGTAAATCGAATTCGCTCTTACTCGAATCGATCCACAAGCGCCCCGGCTTCGACCGGGGC
>JBBQSU010000025.1:0-31284 GCA_038234815.1 Tepidisphaerales bacterium
TGAGCCGACCAATCACCTCGATCTGGCCGGCATCCTATGGCTGGAAAAGCTGATCCTGAACGCGCCGTTCGCGGCGCTGCTGGTAAGCCACGACCGCAGGTTTCTCGAGTCGATCGCCAATCGGATTATCGAGCTGGGCCGCGCGTATCCCGATGGTTTTCTCAGCCACAGCGGGCGATACAGTGATTTTCTGGAGAAGCGTGAAGGCTTTTTGGCCGCGCAACAGGGCCGCGAGCAGGCGCTGGCCAGCGGGGTTCGGCGAGAGATCGAATGGCTGAAACGCGGGGCCAAGGCGCGCACCACCAAGGCCAAGGGCCGGATCGAGCGCGCCCAGGACATGATGACCGATCTGTCGGATCTGCGCACGCGCAACACGCAACAGTCGGCGGCCAAAATCGATTTCACCGCCAGCGACCGCAGGACGCGCAAGCTGATCGAACTCAAGGGCGTGAGCAAATCCCTCGGCGGACGACCGCTCTTTAAATCGTTCAATCTGGTCTTGTCGCCCGGCACGAAATTGGGCCTGCTCGGCCCAAATGGCAGCGGGAAATCCACACTAATTCGCCTGTTAGCCGATGAGCTTCAGCCCGACGCCGGCCAGATTGTCCGCGCCGATCAGCTTAGAGTGGTCGTGTTCGATCAGCACCGCCAGCAACTAGATCCAACCCAGTCACTGCGTCGAGCGCTTTCACCCATGGGCGACACGCTGCGCTTTCAGGGCGCGTCCATGCACATCAGCGCCTGGGCCAGAAGGTTTTTGTTCCGCATCGAGCAGTTGGACATGCCCGTTTCCGAATTGTCCGGCGGGGAACAAGCTCGGGTACTGATCGCGCGCTTGATGCTCAACGAGGCCGACGTACTGATTCTCGACGAGCCTACGAATGATCTGGACATCGCCACGCTCGATGTGCTTGAGTCCAGCCTGCTTGAATTTCCCGGTGCGTTGGTGCTGGTAACGCACGATCGCTATTTACTTGACCGGGTCAGCACCGAACTACTGGCACTGGACGGCAAAGGCTTAGCGGCGAGTTATGTCGATCTAAGCCAGTGGGAACAGGCCCAGGGGGCCAGCGCCGAGCCGGACGTGGCCTCGCGTAAGCCGGCAGCACAATCGAACAAGCCCGCACCCCCCGCCAAGAAGAAACTGACCTGGAACGAGCAGAAGGAATGGGACGCGATGGAAGACACCATTCATCAGGCCGAGGCCCATCTGGCCAAATGTCAGGCGCGCGTGGCCGATCCGACCTTGGCCACCGATCATGTCAAATCGCACGCGATTTACGATGAACTGGGCCGCGCCCAGGAAGCGGTGGAGAAATTATTCGCCCGCTGGGCTGAACTGGAAGAAAAGCGGTAATTTTATGTTGCAAACCATCACTTGGACGGGATCGGCGGCGCGGTTGCTCGACCAAACCCGTCTGCCCACCGAAACCCTTTATGTCGACATTACCGACGAACGGCAGATGTGGGACGCCATCAGCCGGCTGGTCATCCGTGGGGCACCGGCCATCGGCGTGGCAGCGGCGTTTGGGGGGTATCTGGGCATCGCCAACACTCCCGGCGACACCGCGCTGGTGCGCCGCCGGCTGAATGAAGTCTGCGATTACCTGGCGACAAGTCGCCCGACCGCAGTTAACCTCTTTTGGGCAATCGAGCGCGTCCGCCGGGTGGGTTTATCTGAAGCATTGACTCATCCCGACGCCATCCGCAAGGCCGTTTTAGGCGAAGCCCAAGCCATGCTGGCCGCCGACACCGAGATTTGTCGTGCGATCGGACATCATGGCCTCAAGCTCCTGCTCGATACGCTGCCCAATGCCACGCAGCCCATTGGCCTGCTCACCCATTGCAACGCCGGCGGACTGGCGACGGTGCAATACGGCACGGCCCTGGCCCCTGTTTACTGTGGTGCCGAACAGGGGGTGAAATTCCATGTCTATGCCGACGAAACCCGCCCGCTGCTCCAGGGGGCGCGCATCACCGCGTTTGAACTCCAGGCCAATGGTATTCCAGTCACTGTCATCTGCGACAACATGGCCGCCAGCGTAATGAGCCAGGGCAAGGTGTCGGCGGTGATCGTCGGCACGGACCGCGTCGCTGCCAATGGCGACGTGGCCAACAAGATCGGCACGCTTGGCGTGGCTATTTTGGCCAGACACTTCGGCATTCCTTTCTACGTGGCCGCCCCACTCAGCAGTATCGATCGCAACATCCCCACTGGCGGGCAGATTCCCATCGAACAGCGCAATGGTACAGAAATCAGCCATGGATTCGGCCGGCAGACCGTCGCCGACGGAACTGCGATCTACAACCCCGCATTTGACGTCACCCCCGCAGACTTGGTCAGCGCGCTGATTACCGAAGTCGGCGTGCTAAAGCCCCCGTTCGCCGATGCCCTCGCCGCCTTGCCTTGATATCTACCCAGCGGCATTCCCGACCCCAAGCTCGCTATGAATCCGCCTAAAAAACTCGCGGCCGGCGTATTGCTCGAACAAACCTCTGCGATTAGAGTACAGGACTCTCACCGATGCGACAGGTTGCACCGGCGTGGGTTACTTTTTGAGTTTTCAAAGCGAGGTTTGTCATGGCCGAGAATGAGACGGCTGCGGTAGCGGAACAATACAACGTCACGGTAGAAGGCACTGGCCCGACCAATAAGAAGGTGTCGGTGGAGATTCCCGCCGAGGTCATCAAGGCCAAGCTGGCCGAATCCATGAAGGAATTGCGACAGAAGGCCAATATCCCGGGGTTTCGGGTCGGGCATGCCCCGGCCAAACTCATCGAAAAGAAATTCGGCAAGGACATCCGCGACGACGTGCGCCGCGCACTTATCACCGAAAGTTACGAGTCTGCGGTCGACAAGAACTCGCTTAAAGTTCTTGGCGAGCCGGAATTTGACAACCCCGATGCGATCAAGCTTCCTGAAGATGGCTCGGCGATGAGCTATTCCTTCACCGTCGAAGTCCAGCCGGAAATTCCCCTGCCCACGCTCGAGGGCCTGGCCATTAAAAAGACGAAAATCGGCGTGACCGAAGCCAATGTCGATCAGGCGATGCAGAACCTGCGCGAGCAGCAAGGCACGCTGGTCCCTGTGGAAGATCGGGGCGTGGAGGCCAAGGACTGCCTGGTCGTCGATGCGCGCATCACCGCTGGCGAGACGGAACTGGCCGACCGAAAGGACATGAATCTGGTCTGCAAGCCCACAAATCTTGCGGGAGTTCCTGTTGACAATTTGCCCGAACAGCTGGCCGGCATGAAGCCCGGTGAATCCCGTACATTCACCACGAAAATCCCCGGCACTTTCTCCAACGAGGAATTGCGCGACAAAGATGCCACCTTCAACATTACTGTCAAAGAGATCAAGAAACTGGATCTTGCCGAACTGAATACAGAGTTTCTGTCCAATCTGGGATTTGCCAGCGAGCAGAGCCTCCGCGAGGCCCTGAAAGAACAGATGGTCGAGCGAATCGAGAACGACGTTCGGCAATCGATGCGTGATCAGGCCGCGAAGTATCTGCTGGACAACACCCAGTTTGAACTGCCCCAGAAGCTTTCGGAAAAGCAGGAGCACCGTGTCATTGAACGTCGCGCGATGAACTTGCTGCAGCGAGGCGTGCCCAAGGAAGTGATTGAACCACAACTCGATCTGCTCAAATCCGGCGCGAAGGAAGAAGGCATCAACGAACTCAAGCTCTTCTTCATCCTTCAAAAAGTGGCCGAAGACTACGGAGTTGAGGTGGACGAACCGATGCTCAATAACCGCATCGCCGCCATCAGTATGATGCAGGACGCCCGTCCCGAAAAGTTGAAACAAGACATGAGCAAGGACGGTCGATTGCAGACACTTTATATCCAGATGCGCGAGCAGTTGGCGCTAGACAAGATCATCGAATCGGCAAAGATTGAAGAAGTCGAACCGACGATCGAAAAAAAGGACTAGACGGCCGGCCAGTGCGGCCTGTTCCGGTCGCACCCGCGGCTTGCCAATCTCGAAGCCCGGAGGACCAGCAGGTTTTCCGGGCTTCGGGATTTTGTGGCAGACAGGAAAAAGGACAGCACGCCCATTGCCCGCCCAGCATTGAATCGAGTTAAACATGGCTGAACGCATTCAAAGTCTCAAAGGTTTTGCCGACGTGCTGCCGGCCGAAAGCGCCCGCTGGCAAACCGTCGAACGCCTCGCCCGCGAGGTGGCCGAACGATTTCATTTTCTTGAAATCCGCACGCCGGTTATTGAGAGTGCCAGCCTGTTCCATCGCGGGGTGGGCGAAACCAGCGACATCGTTCGCAAGGAGACTTATAGCTTCGAAGACCGAGACGGCCAGACGGTAACGCTTCGTCCCGAAGGCACTGCCGGCGTGGTGCGCGCAGTCATCGAAGCCGGCCTGCTCAACGATCAGGGCGCGCGCCTGAAGGTGTATTACGTCTGCTCCAATTTCCGGCATGAAAATGCCCAGCGCGGCCGGCTGCGGCAACACCACCAGTTCGGCGTTGAAGCCTTCGGGACACCCGAGCCGGAGCAGGATGTCGAATGTATTCGCCTGCAGATGGATTTCTACCGTGCCTGTGGGGTCAAAGACCTCAGCCTGCGCCTCAACAGCCTCGGCGACCGCGAAAGCAAACTAAAATATCGAGACGCCCTGGTCAGCTTTCTCACCCCCCGACAGGCGATGTTGAGTGAAGACTCGCAGCGAAGGCTTGAGACCAACCCGCTGCGCATTCTGGACAGCAAAGACCCGCGCGATATCGCCGCCGTCACCGGTGCCCCGCCGGCTTCGGAATCCCTGTCCGAAAAAAGCCACGCTCATTTTGCGCGGGTGCAGGAACTGCTGGTAAAGGGCGACATCCCCTTCACCGCGGATGGAACGCTGGTGCGCGGTTTTGATTATTACACCGACACCCTCTGGGAGGTGACGGCCGACGGGCTGGGCGCGCAGAGCGCAATCGGCGGCGGCGGCCGATATGACAACCTAGTCGAACAACTCGGTGGACGGCCCACGCCCGGCGTCGGTTTTGGAAGCGGCATCGAACGACTTCTCCTGGCGCTTGAAGCACAAAAAGTCGAACTGCCCGCCAATGGCCCCAAGCTCGTCTGGCTGGCGCATCACGGCCCGGCCGCCCGCGAGGCCAACCTCGCCTTGCTCTGGCAACTCCGCGACGCCGGCTTTGCCGTGGACATGGACCTTGGCAGCCGCTCGATCAAATCCCAGTTCAAGCTCGCCGATCGAGAAAAGGCTGCCCTGATGCTCGTCACCGGAGACGATGAACTGGCCAGAGCAACCATCGTGCTCAAAGACCTTTCCACCGGTCAGCAATCGACACTCGATCGGTCCACAGTTATGGCCCATCTGAAAACCCTCGTCACCTAGGCGATCAAAGGACCCGCGCCGCCCGCTGGTCGATCTCAATGCCCGCCGAACCACCAAAGCCTCTGGACTATGCCCCGGGCGCGCCCGTCCGGCGCAAATCCCTTATTCGTCGGATCACTGCAATCTGCCTCGTCCTCCTCGTACTGGGCGTCGCCGGCTTGCTTTGGCCCGCAGTGTCGAAACGTGCACGCCTGTATTACTGGGGAGCACAGTGCGCCCGCTGGACGAGTGACACCGGCCAACTCGCCGGCAGCTTTTCTCAGGGCCAGTCCGATCGCATGTCCGTCCCCGTCGCCTGGATCAATTTTTACTCCTTGCTCTCCCCGCCCGGCCTGGCCTCGCGCGGGACACTCTTGCTCCACAAGCTCCGCTCGCCAGGCGGCACCGAACGACTGGTCGGCATCGATCTCTACACCCTGCAAAACTCCGCGGGTGTCATTCTCCTAAGCATCCGCAGCATCGACCCGGGCACTTTCCTGCACCCACCGGCGGACGTTGCAAAAGCATCCGCCACTGCCGTCCTCGTATCCGATTCCGCAGCAACCACCGTGCGCGTCTTCTGCGCCCGGCTCGATCCGTCTGACTCGGCCCATTTCTCGTTTGACTATTCCGTTGACAACAACGACTTCACCAGAGATGGCTGGCTGCTGGACGACGGAACGGTGAAGCTTCCCGGCCCGACTCCGAAGATCACCCCACCGGTTCCAGCGTCCGCGGGCCTACCTCGGTAAGCGGATCGATTTTCGGCCCGCCGACGTATCCCAGCCGCGCGATAATCGGCGTGCTAGCGGCACTGACCACCATCAGCGCGCCAAGGACGATGAATGGCGCACGATAGCTGGCAGGATCACGCGAAGCCGTCCCCATTTCATCCACCCAATACCCCATCACCCACGGGCTAAGCGCCGCCAGCGTGCCGGCTAACGAAAGGAATACCCCAATCACGCGCCCGCGAATCTCCGACGACACCCGCTCCAGCATCGCGGCATCACTCACGGCGTAGCTGCTGAGTTGGAAGCACTGAAAGATGGTCAATCCAAGCAGCACCCAGGCCACCGGCCACC
This sequence comes from Tepidisphaerales bacterium, assembly GCA_038234815.1. Classification (GTDB taxonomy): domain Bacteria; phylum Planctomycetota; class Phycisphaerae; order Tepidisphaerales; family Tepidisphaeraceae; genus JBBQSU01. The sequence continues at coordinate 6,428 of JBBQSU010000025.1, forward strand.
AGGCCGCGGTGCTGACGGTCAACCCGCCCAGCACCAGAATGATCGACAGCCACGGCAGGCGCCGCCGGCCCGCGGTCAGCCACACGGCCAGCGGATTAAGCACAACGCTGAAGAGCATCATAGCTCCGATGATAAAACCTGTTTCCTTTGGCGTTTTGTTGTGGGCCTTCTGCAAATACAGGCTTGCAAGAGTAAGTGAGGCCACCCCGGCGAAGTCCCGGCATCCCAAAACCATGGACAGCGCCAGCAGCTTTCGCTTCATCCCTTTCGGCAGCGGCGTGCGCGTCGCCCGCCTGGCCGTGGCTTCATCCACCGGCCGATTAACTTCCGTTGCCAACAGCAGAAACAAAATACCGACGACGATCCCCGCCAACCCCATTTCAATGCACGGCTTCTGCCAGTCGGCGATCGTGCCCCACTGCCACGCGGCGCTTTGCGCCCGCCAGCCGGCAAACTGCGGCCCGGCGAAAAAGCCGATGCCCGATCCCATTCCCACCAGGCCGATGGCCATTGCCGGTGACTTCGGATAATGCGCCGGGGCCAGCGTCGCCATCGCCGGGTGAAACAGCGTGCCGGCGAACCCGGCAAAAACCGCCAGCACCACCAGCCACTCGTATCGCCGGGTTAATCCCATGAGCACCACCGCCAGCGCGTTGCCAATCAGCCCCCACCCCAGCAATCGCTTGCGGTTCATTCCATCGGCCAATATCCCTGATGGAAACGACAGCAGGCAATATGTAACGCCATAAATCGTCACCAGCAGCGAAGCCATCTGCACCCCGCTCAACTGCATATCCTTGCGGATCAGGATATAAAGCGGAACCAACAGCGTGGCCAGCGCATGGGTGAAGGCGTGCAGGATCGTGCAGAGAAATATCGTCAAATGGCTGCTGAATCGGGGGGCGTCAGATTTCATCAATGGAAAAGATTGTAGCCAGATTTGTCGGACTTGCCCGTCGGGTGGACAGGCGGGCATGGGCGCATTCATTCTGTCCCGAAACGTCCCTGCCCATCCTTTTGCTCCACAGTGCCCTCCACATCAATAGCCTTCTTGAGAGCATCCCGGTTTTCTGCCAAAACCGCAGCAAAGACTGCCGCCTACTCGCCCCTTGTCCGTTCGGCGCGCGTGGCGGCCGTCAGGATTTCGATAATTTTCAGTGTTTGTTCTTTTGCTTCCGGTGTAAGGATTGCCTTCATCTTGGCGATCTGAGCTTGGATGGCCTCCTCTGACTGCCCCTGCTGCCGCATAAACTCTTCCTGGCTGCGAAGATACTGCGGACCGAAGCTATTGAGTCTGCCCCTTGCGTCGTCTAATGCGCTCAACCCTTTGTGGTCTCTTGCTTCCACTTTCGCGCCCTTTTTCAGCAGCAACTCTACGATGTCCGCTCGGGGCCAACTCACGGCGTACATGAGGGGGGTGCATCCATATTTGTCTCCAGCATTGATCGCCGACGGATCCGCCGCAAGAATTTGGTTTATTTTGTCGATATTGCCGTCCCTCACAGCGTCGTGAATCTGCGCGCCACAGGTCAATACAGCAGCCAGCCCACATAGTCCCAACATGCCCGAGGCAAGAAAGACCCATCGCATAGCTACTCCTTGAAAAGGACAAAGGCAACTCTGGTGTAGAGTAGTGACAAATCACCCTGAACATCTCAGGGCGATTTCGGCTAGTGCCGACCCGTCCGCTCCGGGGTCTAAAGGGCTCGCCCTTGATTCTGACCGCTCTATGCTTCCAATCTTCGCCGGAGCTGGCGCGGGGAGAGAGTGTCCAGCGGCTTGGGCGGACGGCCCAAGGGCTTTAGTGAAGCGCCTAAACCCAGCCGCGCTGCGATGCGCTTTGCCCACGATTCCGAACCGAACGGTCGCCCGCGGACGAGGCTGTTGCGCAGGGCCACTGCATCGGCTTTCGGGAGTGGCTGATCCAGCAACGCTCGCCAGTTGCCCGGGCGAGGGACCGGCCAATCGGCCAGCGGAACGACCCGCGAGGTCCGGCCCGTTACACTGCTCCACGGCCACTCCTGCGCCCGTTCTGTCAGCCGCGAGCGCACGGGATTGGCCTCGATATACCTGGCGACGGCAAGAAAATGCACGTCGTCTTGCACGGGGAACGACTTGAACCGCCCCTGATAAAGGTGACCCATGCCCGGCCTGCGGTACTGCTGGTGATGACGCCGCGCGTGCGTCGTCCCCAGCCAGCCCATCAGCCGCGACAGGGCGGAGTCCGTTCGTGGCCGCAGAAGCAGGTGCCAGTGGTTGCCCAACAGGCAATACGCCAGCACATCAACCGGGTAGCGCCGCACGCCCTCGGCCAGTAATTTCAGGAAGGCCGCGAAGTCCTCGTCCTTTGAAAAAAGCATCCGCTGCCCATTCCCGCGGTTCAAAACGTGGTAAATCGTCCCCGCTTCGGTTTTTCGTAATACTCGTGCCATGGCGGGATGTTACCAACAACGACAAGACTGGTCAATAGTAAGAATGACCCCCTTATGTCCATGATATTCACAAAATAAACGACGGCCCCCTTCTAGCCGCATGTGACTCAATCATCAGTGATCCCGTTTTCGACTGAAGGAGCAACTGTTATTCGCAATGGATGCGTGTCAAATTATCGGCCTAATCGATCCTTGCCGGACCGGGCGTGGCCGGCCCAGCCGCATCCCCGCTCACGCCTTCTTTTGCCTTTGAAATCCCCAGGGAAAACTCGGGGGACTTGATGTTGAGAACCCGCCCTTCGATCGTCTGCACTTCACCGGCAAGGCGATAAAAGACCTGTTTCCCTGCCCTTCGCTTATGAATAATGTTGCTCTCTCGCAGTAATCCCAGATGATGGCTGATTGTCGGTTGCGGCAAACGCAGCGCTTCGCAGATCGCGTTCACGTGTCTTTCGCCGTTGGCCAAAAGCAATAGGATGTTGAGTCGCGTCTTGTCTGAAAGCAGACGAAACAACGCGGTCAGTTGTTCTCGGTCAAACAGTTCAGATGTTTCAAGTGCCGACATGAGAAATTCTCCGGTGCGTCACTCTTTGCTTACTACTGAACACTAGGGCGACACCTCATCCCAGGTAAAGCGCTGTTTTCTTTGATTCCGGGATAGTCCATCTAAAGGTTGGCCGTGTAATGCCTGATAATGTAATCCGCCTCATAGCGATCGACCTCGACGGCACTCTGCTGGATTCCCGCAAGCAATTGAGTCCGCGCGTTGTCGCGGCGATTCAAGCTTTGGCGGATCGGGGGATAAGGACGATTATCGCTTCGGCGCGGCCCCCGCGGGCCATCCGGTCGATCTACCGATCGCTGAACCTGAACACATGGCAGATCAACTACAACGGCGCGATGATCTGGGATGAACCGGCCGCTCGTATGCAATTGCATCAGCCAATCCCTGCCCACCTCGTGCGCCGCATGATCGCCGGCGCGCGCAGCATTTATCCCAACGTCATCCTCACCTGCGAAATCCAGGATAAGTGGTTTACCGACCGCGACGATCGATCGCACACCACCGAGACCGGCAAGCAGTTCAACCCCGACCTCGTCGCCCCACTCGACGATTGGTGCAATGTTCCGGTGACCAAGCTGATGTTCCTGGCCGATCCGGCACCGATTCTTAAATTGCAGCACATCCTCACGCAACGTTTTGGCGACCTGATCAATCTCGTGCGTAGCGACGAAGACTTGATCCAGATCATGCATCCGATGGCCAGCAAGGGTGCTGCCCTCCGGGTTGTCGCGGCTCACTACGGCGTGCCGCTCAATCAAGTGCTGGCGATAGGCGATGCGCTCAACGACATGGAGATGCTCCGCAGCGCTGGCACGGCGGTTGCCGTTGCCAATGCCCACCCGCAAGTTAAATCCATCGCTCACTGGACCGCCCCGTCCAACGACCACGACGGCGTCTACGCGGCGTTAAAGCATTTCGGCCTGGCCGATTAAACCTCAGTACCTTTTCGTTTTTCGTCGCCTCAAACGCAACTGACTTGCCAGACGATCCCAGCGCCGTTATTCTGCAAAAAACAGGGCCGGATACCCAAGTGGACTAAGGGAGCGGATTGCAAATCCGCGATTCGTCGGTTCGAATCCGACTCCGGCCTCTTTCAAATTGCCCCACAAAACCAGCGTTTTTCAGGAGTTTTCGCTAATTCCTGTATTCTCACCAATTGTCCTATTCAGTGCGCCCAGGTGCGATGAATTGCGCTGTTTTGCTCTGTTTAATGACAAGGTCGGTGACACAAAATTATCAGGCGTTTTTCCTTCGATTGCCCGCGGCGATATTTGTTTCTATCACCGGCCCCAAAAGATCGGGCAAGGCATGCACCGCCACCGCAGGCCAGTCCCGTTGCGGCTGAGCTCGAACCGGGCTTCACAGTTGAGCCTAACGGCGAGCCCTTCGAACATGCGCGCCGCAAGTACCTCGCTCATTCCAACGGCCGTGAGAGTCATAAATAGCGGGCAGCAAGCAGCCGAACTCGGCTGTTGACTGTGCCCCGACCAGAGACACTCTCGATTCGTCGTGCTGGGGGGCGGTCCCACGCCACGGAGTCAACCGGCTAATCGAGCGAAATGCATGCTTCGGCGTTGCGATGCAACTCGTGGGAGTGGGACCTCAGCCGTTCCAGATCCTCCCTCGCCACTCTGCCGAGTGGCCCCTGCCCCGCAAAATCGAATTTTCTAACAACAACACTGGACACGGAGCAAACTGGCGAGTTAAGCTAGGCGCGCCATCCCACACGATTGACCATCGCTGGTGTCGGAGGGCGTTTTCTAATGGCGGGGCGTGCTGGGGTATATCGTATGCCAAGATCAGTTCCTGATCGCAGGCGATTCCTCTCGGTATGTACCGGCGGGCTCACTGCGATTATTGGTGGCTTGATTTTCGCTCCGGCGGTGGCATTTGTAATCGGCCCGCTGCGCCGACGCCGGGGAGCGGTGCCGGGTGCCGATGAATTCGCGGACGCCGGCCCCGTCAATGCAATCCCCGCCGGAACCTGGACTCTGATTCCCATCGAAATCGTGCGGCAGGACGGGTGGGCCAAGACGCAGCAGTCTCGCTCTGTCTGGGTCCGGGTTAAGAGCACCGCGCCAGGCGACGTTCAGGTTCTCTCGCCAATTTGCCCACACCTGGGCTGTCCGGTCGGGTGGTCGTCGGCCAACTCGCAGTTCCGTTGTCCCTGCCACGGCGGGGTTTATACGGCCGATGGAGTCTGGGTCAGTGGTCCCCCGCCGCGTGGAATGGACAGTCTTGAATCGCAGGTTCGCGACGGGCAGCTCTGGGTGCGATGGCAGGACTTCCGCATAGGCACGAGCGAACGAGTCGTCGTCGAGCTATAGCAGCAATACTAAAGTGCGCCCGTCAGAGAAAGCGTCGCGATGAAGAATACTCCAAACGAACAGACGACGCAGCCCGAAGACGGGTTTTTCAGTTCGCGCACGGGCTGGCGCGAATTGAAGGAACGCGCGCTGCTCGAGCCCGTGAAGGGCGGGTCTCGCTGGGCCGCGGCGTTTGGCAGTCTGCTGCTGTTCACGTTCGTGCTTCAGGTCGTCACCGGCATTCTGCTGACCAGCAGCTACGCGCCCTCAGTGGGGACGGCGTGGCAAAGCGTGAAGTACATTCAGGACGAAGCGCCCCTCGGCTGGCTTGTTCGCGGCTTGCACCACTGGGGATCCAGCGCGATGGTCATCCTGCTGCTCCTTCACCTCGTGCAAGTGTTCGTCTGGGGGGCCTACAAGCGTCCCCGCGAGTTCACCTGGATGATCGGCGTGCTGCTGCTGGCCGCGACGCTAGGGCTGGCCTTCACCGGCTACCTACTGCCGTGGGATGAGAAGGCCTACTGGGCGAGCAAAGTCGGACTCGGGATCGTCGGCACGGTACCGGTTATTGGGGAGCACGTCAGGCTGCTCTTGCAAGGCGGACCAGACCTGGGCAATCTCACTCTGACCCGCTTTTTTGCCCTGCACGGCTTTGTGCTACCCGGCACGATCATCGGATTGGTGGTCGTCCACCTGTACCTGTTCCGCCTGCACGGCGTTACGACCGCCTGGTGGGAAGACGAGGCACAGCTTAACGCCAAGACCGAACCGTTCTGGCCGGGACAGGTCTGGAAGGACGGCGTTGTCGCCCTTGCTTTGCTGGTAATTCTCTCGGCATGGGCCTTTACCCATCCCGCGCCCCTCGAGGCCATGGCGGATCCGTCCAAGACGTATGAGGCGCGCCCCGAGTGGTACTTCATGTTTCTGTTTCAAATGCTCAGGTACTTTCACGGTCCGTACGAGATCGTGGGGACATTCGTCCTTCCCTCGATCTTCTTCGCCGTACTGTTCTTCTGGCCGTTTATCGACCGCACCACGTCGCGCGATCCCCGCCACAGGCCGCTGGCCATGACCCTGCTGGCCTTGGGCACGTTTGGGTTGGTCGGCTTGACGGTCTTCGCGGTGGAAAGCGATGTGCGGATGACCAATCCGGAAACCGCCTTTCAGCCAAAGGCATCGGCCCCGCCCATGCAAAAACTGGAAGTCACCGAGCTATACACCACAAACTGTCTGGCGTGCCATGGCGAGGATGGGAAAGGGGACGCGCTTCGCGTGGCCCTGCCCACCATCCCAGACTTCACCAACGCCGCCTGGCAAAAGACTCAGACCGACGCGGATTTCAGGAACCGCATCCGTGACGGCAAGGACCCGGCAATGCCGGCTTTCAAAGACAAGCTTAATCCGCCCCAGATTCAAGGGCTGCTGGCCTACGTGCGAGAGTTCGCAGTGAAGGAACCGGCGATAAAGTGATCCTGGCCCGCGATTTGGCGCGAAGCTTCAACAAGGAGTTTTATGATGAGAATGACTCGATTTAGCAGGACGACGAAGCAGGCGGTTATCGCGGCCGGGCTGTTGTTCTTCTTCAGCTTTGCCATCAATCAGTTGTTTTCCGGCGACGGACCGGCTGAGGAATGGAAGGCACCAGCGCGGGCGGCCAAGAAGCGGAACCCCTTCCCACCGGATGCCGAGGCGCTCGCCGCCGGTAAGAAGGTCTTTATCGCCAACTGCCTCGCATGTCACGGCGTAAACGGCAAGGGAGACGGCCCCGCAGCGGTCAACTTCAGTCCCCGGCCGAAGGACCTCTCGGATCCTAGGGTCTCATCACAAACCGACGGTGAACTGTTCTGGAAGGTCACCGAGGGACGGAAACCCATGCCCACCTACGAAAAGTTGATCACCGAAGCCAATCGATGGAAGGTGATCGACTACGTCCGAACGCTGGCACCGCCGGGCAAGGGACCGACCTCAAAACCAACTTCGAATCCCAGCACGGGGCCAAGCGGTGAATGAACTCAAACGCCAAAAACAAACACGTCGTTTCGATGATCTCGAATACGACAGAAGGAGAGTCTGATGAGGACCGCAAATCGAATGCTCGCCACCGGCACGGTGGCGCTCGTGGCGTTTTCGGCTTTGGCGCGTGCCGACGACCCGGCTCCGTTGCCGGGCAAGCCGTCGCAGCCCTATGTGACATGGGATGAACACCAGCGCGTTCTGAAGGAACAGGAGCAGTTGCGCAAGGATTTTCAGGACTTTAAGCAGGCTGCCGCCAATCCTGCCGCGGCCACGCCCGATGCCTCGGCACCGACCAATGAGGAACTCGATCAGGACATTAAGGGCGTCAAGGACGCCAGCGAGCGTAATCGCGGCGGGCTGGAAAACTTCCTTATCTCCGGCGACGCCAGTGTCGGCTTCACCACCCAGAAGGGAACGAAATCCACCTTTAGCGCTGGTGTCGCGCCGTTGATCCTCTGGAAGCCCAGCGAACGGTTCCTTTTCGAAGCCGCCTTCGACATTGGCATCGGAACGGATGACGCCAATACCTCCTCCACAAGTTTTGATCTGACCATCGCCGACGGATCGTTCATCGTGAACGACTACCTGATGATCGGCGGCGGCCTGTTTGTGACGCCGTTCGGTACTTATCACAACCATTTCGATCCGCCTTGGATCAATAAGTTCCCGGATGACCCGCTTGCTTTTGGTGACGCCGCGATCGCGCCAGGGCACGCCGTCGGCGTGTTTGTCCGCGGGGCCGTGCCAATCAGCACAACGAAATTGACGTACGACCTGTACGCGAGTAACGGGCCCAATCTGATCACCACCGACGCCGGCGCGGCCGGCCAGATGAATTTCGATGATTTTACCGATCAGAACAACAACAAGGCGGTGGGCGGGCGCATCGGCTTCCTACCGTTGCCGAACATGGAGATGGGCTATTCCGTGATGGGTGCGCAGGTCAATCCTGACGGATTCATCAAGACCTATGGGATGTTTCAGGCAGTGGATTTCAACTACCGGCTGCAGGCCGATCCGCTCGGCGGCACGTTCGACTTCCGCGCGGAGTGGGCCTGGTCCAGCGTGGACGAGGCCACCTACGATCCGACTGGTACGCTGGGATTCGGCCCGGTCACTTTCAAGAACGACCGGGAAGGCGGATACGTGCAGTTGTTGTATCGGCCCACGAAATCCGACGTGAAGTTCATCCGCAATCTGGAAGTCGGCGCGCGGTTTGAGCATTTGTCCACTCCTCTGTCTGCGCCGGGTGGCGAACGCGAAGACCGGCTTACTTTTGGCGTTGACTATTGGTTTGCGCCAAACCTCGTACTTAAGGCGGCGTACGAAATCGATAACAAGAAGGTCGGCGAGGATCAGAACGCGCTGCTCGTCCAACTGGGCATCGGCCTGTGAAAGGGATTCCATGTTTACCAATTCACAACTCAAGAAATATGCATTGAAAGTAGCAGTCTCGCTGATCTGGATAGCGGGCCTGGTCTGGCTGGGGCTCCCGGGCTGTCAGTCAAATGCTTCGAAGCCTGATCCCGTTGGGACGTCGGAAGCGCCCAAGGTACTGGGCTTCCTTCCGGCACCCCCGGAACGCGCTGGCGCGCAGTTGTGGGCCGAGAACTGCAACCGGTGCCACAATGCCCCATCCCCCGAGCGCTTCAGTGACGCGCAGTGGAGTGTCATCGTCCACCACATGCGCCTTCGGGCGAACCTGACCGGAGAGGAGCAACGGAAGATCACCGAGTTCCTTCAGGCCAGCAACTAAAGCCGGAGCCGGGCCGATCGTCCCCTGCATCGATCCGGTATCCACCAGCACGGCCTTGATCCGCCGGGTGCGCGAGCAGCGCTGCACCCTGCGCGGCGCGGGCAATTTTCTGTCGTACCGGTTCAATCTCGGCAAGCCCTCGCCCCCGTGCCGCGCGGCCTCGGCCCGGCGGAAGCAAATTCCCTATCCGAAATCCGCGATTCGTCGGTTCGAATCCGACTCCGGCCTTTTCTTCCTTTTCTCATCAAGGCGGTCGGGCAAGTCCGGGGATTTATTCCGAAAATGTCTCCGCAGGTTATCGGTCTAATTCTTTCGTCCAATCCTCTGATCCATAGTCTATATGAAAATGAAATTCTCATAACTCGTTTTAGTACAATAAGTTATAAACAATGGTATCGTCGCACCGCCCGAAGGCTATTTGTTGGGCAGCAGGCGAAAATGAATCGTATAGTCGAATCGTCCGCAAGGTGTTGGGTGATGCCTCGGACGTGTTTGATTGCTTTTTAAGGAAAAATCCAGATGCCCCGTTCTTCTTCCGCCTCTCGGCTTGGTCGGGCAGTTGCCAGTGTCATCGAACGTCTTGAAGGCCGCCAGATGTTGGCCGGTGATGCCGCGCTCGTGCAGTCGTTGCCGTTTACGCTTGAATTCAACGCACCGGTCAGCTCCTTCGTCGTGGACAAGGACGGCGAAGGCACGGGCTTTACCTGGGTTTCGGTCAACAAGACCAACACCGAATATCAGCCGGCTCTGATCGACTTGGACACGTCGGCGGGCATACTGAAGTTGACTACTACCGGCAGCAGCGCCAATGGCGGGCCTAACGAAGGCGACAACTCGCTGGTCAACGGCGTGCAAACTGAATTCGACGCCACGCAAGGCGCGTTTTACATCACCACCCGGCTGATCGGCCCCCTTTCGTATATTTCCAAGCCTTCGCAACAGGGCGGGATATTCTTTTCGCCCGATCAGGACAACTACGTGAAGGTGGTCGCCGTCTCGCAGCCCGCCGGCAATTTCCTTCAGTTCGTTGATGAATCCAAGAGCGGCAGCACGTGGGTCCATCAACTCGGATCAAATTCGCTCGTCAGCATCGGTTCGTTTGCCACGATCAACACCCTTGATCTGTATCTAACCGGCGACGCGGGCACCGGAAAGCTGACCGCCTACTACCGCATCAACGACGGCACGTTGACCAAGCTGTCGCAGGAACTGACGCTAAGCGGAGCGGCCAAGTCGGCGATCTTCACCACGACCGCCCGCGCGGGTCTGATCGCCATGACCCGAAATGATCTGGCTCCGATCCAGATTCCGTTTGACCGCTTCGAGATCAAGCCCGGTTCGCCGCTGATATCTTCGCCGGTGGTGATGGGCTTCAGCCCCGCCAACGCCTCGACGAACATTGCCACCGGCGCTCTGATCGTGGCGACGGTCTCGCAGCCCAATGGCGCGGGCGTCGATGCATCAACCCTCATAGGCCTGAACGTCAAATTGTATCGCACGAGTGACAACGCAGTTGTCGCCGCTAATTTGACGCTTGGTGCCAACAACACGATTCAACTTTCGCCCGCCAGCGCCCTAGAGGCCGGGACGACCTACACGTTTGCCATCACCGCGGGGTTGAAAGACTCCGCTGGGGCAAGCGTGCAGGCATTCTCGTCCAGTTTCACCACCGCTGCGGCCGCTGTCACTGCCGGACCGATGCTCCAGGTCAGCGCCGCTACCATTTATTTCAACGACGTGACCGGAGGATCGGCCAGCCCCACGCAGAAACTGACAATAACCAACACCGGCTCCGCCCCGCTGCAATTGACCAGCGACGGCTTGCAGCTCATCGGCACCGACGCCAGCCAGTTCACGCTTAGCGGAGTGCCTACACTGCCGGCCACGCTCGCGGTCGGTGCTTCGCTATCACTCGCATTAGCCTACAACGCCCCCACCGGCACCGCTTTTGGAATTCATGCCGCCAGCCTCCAACTCACGAGCAACGACGTGGCTCAGCCCATCGTCAACGTCGCCCTTCGCGGGCTGGCCACCGCAGGCACGGGCGGCGCGCTCGAACCTTCGCTACAGCGCATTTTCGATCTCTTTCAGATTCCGGTGAATGTCGGCACGGCCGACGCATCCAGCTATTTGTTTCCCATGCCCCCCGCGGCCGGTAATGACGAGGTCGTCATGCCCAAGCTGGTTAAGGCCGGTGCCGGTCCGGTGACGATCACCCCGCTGGTCTCGTTCGCGGTCTCCAGCACACCTTCGGTGCGCGTCGGCACTTATTCGTCGGGCACCGGCAGCAGCTTGAGTGAGCTGTTCACCACCAGCAGCACCGACAACCAGACGGTCAACCCCGCTGCCAAAGGGGCAACCACTTTCGATCCCGGAAGCGCAGCATTTTCCATCTATGCCTCGTTCCCGCCGTTCAGCAACACCGACGGCTCGATCCGCACGGTCTATAGCGAAGACGCGCTGAACACCTGGGAACCGGTCGCGGCCAATCGCCGCAAGGTCCGGTTCTATCCGATGAAGAATGCCGACGGTAGCGTCGTGCCAAACACTTACCTGGCCGCGTTTGAGGAATACACCAGCGCATACGACCAGCAGGATATCGTCCTCGTCCTGCGGAACGTCGCCGCCGCCCCGGCTGGCCCAGAAATCGGCCTGGAAAACCGCGACAACGGTCTGACCTTCAGCAATCGGCTGGTTTTCAGCCGTATTCAAAACCCTAATACGACCGTGCCCAATGTCGTTCACGACACTGCGACCCTGCGGGTGTGGAACACAGGCGCCAACGCGCTGTCGATCAACAGCATTAGCCTCAGCAACACCAGCGCGTTTTCCCTCGGCACCAATTATTCGTATCCGCTCAGCGTCGCGGCCCAAAGCTATCTCGACGTTCCGGTGAAGTTCGTCTACTCATCGGTCAACAGTGGTTCGTCGATACAGAACGGCACCATGACGATTGGCTCCAACGACTCGGATGAAGCATCGGTGCAAATCAGCCTGAGTGGGCTTTGGCAGAGCCATAGCGAAGCCACGCCAAGCGGCATGCCCACCGAGCAGTCACTGAAGAACATGATCGCGCAGTTTGGCTACAAGACCACCATCCTCGGCACAGGGCAGGCGATCGAAGGCGGCGGGAAAGTGACCAGTGTTGGCGAGGAGATACTGAGCGGGTATTGGACGCGGTCCGACATTTCGCGGCCCGTGGTGATCAAGCAGTTGGCTGCCTATCACACGCAGGGCAACGGCGCGCAAGTTCGCTGGTTCAGCAAAGGCAGCAGTTCGACCAACCTGCTCTTCACAAACAATGGGACCGATTCACAGTCGATTCTGCCGCACATTCTCAATTCCAGCACCGCCTACGCGCAAGGCTCTTTCTCCACCGCCAGCGTTTTTGGCCTCAAGGTCGATAGCGAATCCAGCGACGATTCGCTCAACATGCAGGAGCAGGTCGGCGGCGGGTATGGGCACCACGTGCGCTTCTGGCCGGCCCGCGATCAGGCGGGCAACGTCATGTCCGACACATGGATCATGGCGATGGACTACAACGGCATCAACTATGACTACAACGACAATATCTATCTGATCTCGAACATGCGCCCGGCGAACCCCGCGGCCCCAACCGGCCTCACCGCCATCGGCACCACCGCCGGCGTCTCGTTGGACTGGGCTGACAACACCGACACGACGCTTTTCGCCTACAACCTCTATCGCAGCGCCACCTCCACAGGCACCTACACCAAGGTTTCGACCTCGCCGGTCCTCAGCAGCGATTTCGTGGATTCCACGGGGACTGCCGGCGTGACGTATTACTACAAGGTTAACGCAATCGACGCATGGGGCGGGGAGTCGGCCCTCAGCGCCAGCATCAGCGGCAAACGCCTCACCGGCTCGGACACCATCGCGCCATCCAAGCCGCTCGGACTTACCATCGCTGCGCAACAACTCCCGGCGGGGTTGATCATCCACTGGTCCAGCAATACCGAAGCCGACCTGGCCGGATACAACGTCGATCGCGCCACCTCTCCCAGCGGCACGTTCACTCGGTTGAATCTGGCCGGCCTGCTGACGACTTCTGCCTTCACCGACACCACCGTCGTCGCGGGCGTGACCTACACCTATCGCGTGACGGCGATCGATACCAGCGCCAACGAATCGACCCCGGCCACAATCTCCGGCACCTACATCGCGCCGTCGGCCAACGACAGCATTACACTGGGCGCCACCGCCGACACCTATGTGCGTGACGGCAGTTATGCCGGTATCAACTACGGCAACGACTCGCTGCTTTATGTGAAGAAGGACGGCACCGGATCGAACCGCGAAGGTTACTTCAAGTTCGATTTAACCAGCCTCACCGGCACGGTCGCCACGGCCAAACTGCGTGTGTACGGCAGGCTCAGCGATACCGACACCGGCGGGGTGAATGTCGCGGTGTATGACGCCGCGATCAGCACCTGGACCGAAACCGGCCTGACCTTTGCCAACCGCCCGGCCACGGGCGCATCGCTGGCCACCGGCAACGTCCCCAGCAAGACCGCAGACTGGATCGAGTTCGATCTGACCAACTGGCTGATTGCCCAGAAGGCCGCAGGCAAGACCGAAGTGACCCTGGTCATCAAGGCTTTGGCCAACAATGGCGGATCACTCGTCAGTCTGAATTCGCGCAATGCCAGCACCAGCCAGCCACAATTGGTCGTTGGATTGGATACCGGTTCCTACACTCCCCCGCCGGTTGATACGACCGCTCCGGCCCAGCCGGTCGGCCTTTCGGCCACGCAGCAAGCTGCGCCGGCAGGCTTGATCGTGGATTGGTCCGACAACACCGACACCGATCTGGCCGGATATAACGTCTATCGATCGACCGCGGCCGGCGGAACGTTCACCTTGCTCAACACCACCGGGTTGCTGTCGGCTTCCACCTTCACCGATACGACCGTGAACTCCGGCCAGACCTTCTTTTATCAGGTGACGGCCTTGGACACGACGGGCAATGAATCGATCGCCGCTGCCGCGTCAGGCCAGTTCGTCGCCACGGTGGCAACGAGCGTCACCCTCGGCGCGACCGCCGACACCTATGTGCGTGACGGCAGTTATGCCGGTATCAACTACGGCAACGACTCGCTGCTTTATGTGAAGAAGGACGGCACCGGGTCGAACCGCGAAGGTTACTTCAAGTTCGATTTAACCAGCCTCACCGGCACGGTCGCCACGGCCAAACTGCGTGTGTACGGCAGGCTCAGCGATACCGTCACCGGCGGGGTGAATGTCGCGGTGTATGACGCCGCGAACAGCACCTGGACCGAAACCGGCCTGACCTTTGCCAACCGCCCGGCCACGGGCGCCTCGCTGGCCACCGGCAACGTCCCCAGCAAGACCGCAGACTGGATCGAGTTCGATCTGACCAACTGGCTGATTGCCCAGAAGGCCGCGGGCAAAACCGAAGTCACCCTGGTCATCAAGGCCTTGGCCAACAATGGCGGATCGCTCGTCAGTTTGAATTCGCGCAATGCCAGCACAAGCCAGCCGCAACTGGTGGTTGATCTGGCCTAAGTTTTCCCTTGAAGGGGGGATCGGCCCAAAGCCGAAGGCCGCCGGACGACACCCATCGTCCTGCGGCCCTTTTTATTTTTGCTTTGCGGGATCTCTTACGCGTGCTCGTCGGACTGGTCTTCGAGGTCTTCAAGTTCGACTAACCCCGGCTCCTCGGTTGGCGGCTCATCAGCTTCGTGCCCGGCGGCGGGTTCTTCGGTCGGCTGGGAACCAGCCACTTCAGCAGCCAGCGCCGTCAGTGGATCGACCTCGTGCATAGGGTCGAGTTCCGCGAGCGATTCGTCGGTTGCTTCCTCCTCCGCCGCGCCCTCGGACGGCTCCACCTCATCCAGTTCCTGCAGTGCGTCGCCTTCCGACGCGGCGTCCCCTGCGGGCATGGGTTGACCTGCCACCGGGGCCATTTCTTCTTCTGCGGGCACGCCATCAATCTGCGTTATGAAAATGACCGACCCGATCTGCACCTGATCGCCGGGACTTAGGTAGCCCTCCTGCACCCGCTGGCCGTTGTGATACGTGCCGTTGGAACTCCCCAGGTCTTCAATGCGCACGCCTTCGGCTTCCTTGACGATCCGGCAATGTTTGCGGGACACGTCGCCCAGCGGAATCCGCAAATCACAATCATCTCGCCGGCCAATGACCGTCACATCGCGGGCAATAGAAAAGCTGCGTCGCTCACCATCGGCACGGAACATCACAAGCACAACCTGCATTGAAGTCCCTCTAGAACGAAATCCCCTTCAGATCAAACGAAGCAATTAACAGCACTTAAGGCTACCGGGCCGCATGGAATTTGGCAAATTTCACTTGGGTCCGTGCCGCAAGCGATCAGAGTTCCTCGAAAAAGTCATTGCCCTTGTCGTCCACCACGATAAAGGCCGGGAAATCCACCACTTCGATCTTGCGGATGGCTTCCATGCCCAAGTCTTCAAAATCCACTAGTTCCACTTTCTTGATGTTGGATTCGGCCAGGATGGCCGCGGGGCCACCGATGCTGCCGAGGTAGAACCCGCCCCACTTTTTACAGGCATCAGTGACTTGCTTGGAGCGATTGCCCTTGGCGATCATCACCAGGCTTGCGCCAAGGGACTGGAACAGATCCACGAACGCGTCCATGCGCCCCGCCGTGGTGGGACCGAACGATCCCGACGGCATCCCTGCCGGCGTCTTGGCCGGCCCGGCGTAGTAGACGGGGTAGTTCTTGAAATAGTCCGGCATCGGCTTGCCAGCTTCGATCATCTGTCGCAAACGCGCGTGGGCGGCGTCGCGGGCCACGATCAGGGTTCCGGTAATGCTCAGGCGTGTCTTGACCGGGAACTGGCTGAGGATTTTGCGCACCTTATCCATGCCGAGCGACAGATCGACCTGTACCGGAGGGGCCAACGTAGGTTGCTCCTTGGGCAGGAACTGCCCCGGGTTGGTTTCGAGGCGCTCGAGGAAGATGCCTTCGCGGGTGATCTTGGCCTTGATCTGCCGATCGGCCGAGCACGACACGCCCATGCCGATGGGCATGCTGGCAGCGTGCCGCGGCATCCGGATGACTCGAACATCGTGAGCGAAGTATTTACCACCGAACTGCGCGCCGATGCGGCTTTCCTGCGCGATCTTCAGGATTCGCTTTTCCCAATCCGGATCCCTAAATGCGCGGCCATTGGCCGAACCGGTTGTGGGCAGATGATCGAGGTATCCGGTGGTCGCCAGCTTCAGCGACTTCATCGTCGTTTCCACGCTGGTGCCCCCCACCACTATCGCCAGGTGATAAGGCGGACATGCGCTCGTGCCAATCTCCTTTAGTTTGCTCCTGACGAACTGCTCAAGGTCCTTGTCATTCAGCACCGCGGGGGTAGCTTGATAAAAGTACATCTTGTTGGCGCTGCCCCCGCCCTTGGCCATGAACATGAACTTGTATTCGTCACCGGTTTCAGCACTGAGGTCAATCTGCGCCGGAAGGTTGTTAGCCGTGTTTTTTTCCTTGAACATCTCCAGCGGGGCGATCTGGGAATACCGCAGGTTTTTTTCCTGGTAAGTCTCAAAAATACCTTCGCTGAGCGCGGCGGAGTCGTCGAAATCGGTGAAAACGTATTGGCCCTTTTTTCCCAGCACGACGGCAGTGCCCGTGTCCTGACAACTGGGCAATTGCCCGGCCGCGGCCACAACCGCGTTCTGCAAATGCGTGTAGATCACAAAACGGTCGTTGTCACTGGCCTCGGGGTCTTTGAGTTCCTCGGCCAGTTGTCGCAAATGGGCGGTGCGCAGGTAGAAGGAAATATCGAAAAACGCCTGCCGGGCCAGCAGCTTGAGGCCCTCGGCCGAAACCTTCAGCCCCTTTTTTCCGCCAAGATCGATTTCGGATATAAATTCGCGGGTGAGCAGGCGGTACTCGGTGTCGTCGTTCCCCAGTTGCAGCATCGGTTCATAACAAAAACTGGCCATGTACATACTCCGGAAGAATTAAATCCAACAAAAGCAGCCTTCGATCGACAATCTAACGGTGGTCAGCGGGCGCGTCCATCGTTGGGGGAGACTGCCGACCTGCCGGGGGTGATTTCTCGCCGATGATCGCCTCTGAAGTGATCCAGCCGGGGCCGACCCACTTCAGGACAAGTCTGCTGGCGAGCAGGCCCAGCCCGGCGCCGGCCACCACGTCGCTGGGATAGTGGGCCAGTTCCATCACGCGCTCAACACCGACCGCAGCGGCGACGGCATAAAACGCCCACCGGCCCCGGGGCAATAAATAAGCCATCCCTGCAGCCCAGGCAAATGCCAGGCAGGCGTGACCGGACGGGAACGCGGCGTTCTCGAGATGGATAAACCCGCGCAATCCGCCTCGGAAGGGCTCGAAATGCCATGGGTTGATAAAGACGATCGGCCGGATGCGACCGACCGGCCATTTGAGAAGGGCATACATACCCCCTGCGAGAATGCTGCCGAGGCATAAAAAGATCGCCCCGCGCAGGCGCGTGGGGTGCAGAATCCAGACGAACAGGGCAACAAGTAGGACGAATCCAAAATCGCCGGGGGTCTTAAGCCGTTCGGCCAGGGACGAGCCTTTGAATTTTAGCGACGCGCTGAGGATTGATCGGGTGATCGTGCCATCGAAAGCAAAAGCCACCGCGATCGCCAGACACCACAGCAGCAGCAAGCGCGCGGTGCCGGCGGAGCGCAACTGGGACGGAGAGCTTTCCATGCAAGCTATCTTACCGTGTAAGCGTCAGCGGACGACGCCGATGGTGAGCAAAAGATTGGCGTAGATGCGTTGTTCGCCGGTGGCGATGGTAAGGCAGACGTCCGGCGCGCCGGCAGTGTCGTAGAACTTGAATCGCTCGATCTTGGCCAACTTCCCTTTGCAGTCGGTGGAACGAAGAATTTGCGTAAATTCCGCCCAGATTTCCGGGTCGGTCTTCATGGCATAAGGACCGGTTTTCAGCGTGTCCATGATCGCGGCGGCTTCGATGGGGATGCTGGTGACGAGCACCTCGAGCACGTCGGTGACGGTGGGCAGTCCGGGCCGAAGGTTGAGGTAAACCACCTCGGCGTTGACCCCCCGTTTGGTCCAGTGGGGATAATTGCCATCGGAAATTAGCACTTTGCTGCCGTGACCTGCCCGCGCCAGGGCCGCGGAGATGTTTGGGTGAACCAACTGGCTTTTAATCATTTGCTTATCCCGCGCCTTCTAATGAATGAGGCCGACGGACGATCTAAACCATCCGCACTTCAAGGCGACCGGCGGGGACGCTGGCGGTCTGGCGCTCGATCGCCACGTCATGCGCATGGTGGTAATGGCCGACCAGCGCCGACCAGTCGAAAAGCTCGCTTAATCGTTCCACCCGATTGCGCTGCTCGATACGCTGCCTGCGCGAAAATTGCACAAACCGGAACAGATATTCAACCAAGTCATTGGTCGAATCTTCGAATGACTTGGTGCGCCGCTTGAGAACCATCACACCCTGCTCTTCATACTGATCGATGTGCCGCTCGACATACGCCCCGAACCCGCTCAGGTCCGTGGTAACCGTCGGCACCCCCAGCGCGATGCATTCCATCGGAGTGTAGCCCCAGGGTTCGTAATAACTCGGGAAAATTCCCAGATGGCACCCGCGGACGAAGTGGTCGTAATCGAGTCCGATGAGGGGGCTTGTGGCGGTGACGAATTCAGGATGGAAGACCACCTTCACCCGGTCGTCGGCGCTGTTAAAGAGGTGGCGATGTCGCAAATGCTGCAATACCGGATCACTGGCGCCGTCCACCATATCATGCGTGACGATGGCCGGTTGCTGGCCATTGCGCCAGGCGTGAATCGACTTCTTTAATCGTACGAGCGAATCTTCGTCGATCAGGTCCTTGAGCGTGGGCATTCGTCCGTGGGCGGCGCTTTCAAACAGGCGGTCACCCATGACCGAGGCCAGGTCGTCGCAACTGCTCTTGAAGTCATCAAACATCGACCGGTTTTGCAAAACCCCGACATTGACATTGCGCGTGGGCGCCCGGGTGATGATAAACGCGACGACCGTTGGCGCGTCGGGCAGTTGCTTCATTCGCCAGTTCAGCCGGGCCAGGGCCTCGATGAATAGGTCCATCCCCTTGTTGCGGTATTCGTAACGCCCGCTGGTGACGATATAAACCGTCCGATCCAGGTCGAAGTTGTAGGCGGGAAAAAAATGCCCCATGACGAAGGCGTGAATCTGTTCCTTGTACTCGCGGTGCAGATTCTGAAATTCGTGCATCGCCGAAAAACGCTGAAGGTTGATGCCATTGGGCAAAATCAGATCGGCCTTACGGCCCAGCAATTTTTCGGCCTCGGTCGCGGTTACTTCGCTGACGGTCGTGAACACCGTCGCCGAATGGGCCGCGGCCCGCTCGATGGCGAAGCGCGGATAAATCTGATATTTCGCCGCCTCCTTGTCCGGATCGAGAAAAGGAAGATGGTTGTAGAATTCAGGTGAATCGCTGGCCAGGTATCGCCCCAGCAGCGTGGCATGTGTGGTGAAGACCGTGGCGACGGGAATCCGGTTGTGTGCGATTCGCGGAACCGCCACCCCGCCCATCCACTCGTGGAAATGCGCCACGATCGGCCGACTACCCGCAGCAGTCACGAGGTGTTTGAAAAATTCCGCGACGGCAAATCCGAATGCCACCACCTCGTTCATCTCGCCGTCGTTGTTCGACGTGGAAATGCCGTGATCTTTCCAAAGCAAATACTTGTCCGTATCCAGGCGCCAGAAGCGCGCCCGGTAGTCGATTAGGATGGTGTTGGGCCGGCCAGGCACCAGCCAGCGGCCAAATTTCGCCGGAATGCCCGCTTCCTGCAGGCGCACCAGCGCGTCCCGGATCACGCCTTCGGCCGGATGCTCTTCAAATTCAATTGCGGCGGTTTTCGGGTTATAGGGCCCGATCAGGCAATAGCGGTCCTGCCATCGCTGAAGCATCGAAACGGCCTTTGTCTTCAACACCGTATAAATTCCACCAAGCTGCCAGCAGACCTCCCATGCACACTCAAAGAGCAGCGGGGATTCGAGCGTGCCGCCGTCCTCGGCCTCATCGCTGGGCATGACCGGATGGGCGGCATCAATGGTTGGCTCGACACTGGTCATCTTCCGCTCAGTCGGGGGGATTTTCTCCGCAGTATCGCCGGCGGGCGCGCGATGCAATCCCGACGCGTAAGGAATCGTCTCGGCCTTCATCGTTTCCTCCACTGGCTTGTTCCAGTCGAAGGCACGCTTCAGGGATGCCGATTCCTGGGTGGCGATGTTGCCACAACCGCCGGTGTCAAAAGCCGATTGCGCCTGCGTCGGTGTCGGGGCGGCCGGTGACGAATCGGGCTGAACCTCCTGCCATTTGGGCTTCTCCGGCGCGATGTTGATCGACTTGCCTGTCGCCGAACTGGCCGACTGCGCCGCCGATGCACCGGAATTTTCCACCAGAGGTAACGGCGTAGGCACGGGGTCGCTCACCTGCGGTTTGACCGTCGGAGCGCCCACCGCCGCAACGGGCGAACTGCTCTTCGCCACTTTCGAGCTGGCGATCGTTGGTGCCTTTTCTTGTTTCTCCGGCGTCAACGGCCGTGCCGCCGGGCTTTGCGACTTGCGCGCCGTCGGCTTCACCGACATCGGCTTCCGCGATCGCCTTTTTTTCGCGCGAAACACCGGCATCGCGACCGCGACCGGCTTCACCACCGGCATAGGTTTCACCGCAATTTTGCCTGCGGGCTTTTTCTGCGCTTTCTCTGCGGTCACCGACACCGGCTTCGCCAAAGTCGCAACCTGTTTCGAGTGTTTCATCGACTTGCTCATCTGAATTGGCTTCCCCGTCGATTTGTTCTTGCCGATACGCGCCATAACGCCCATTATGCCTCTGTAACCTGTCAACGCAATCTATCGATCAGACTTGAACAGTTAGGCTTTTGTTCGTATACTCTGTACGAAACGATTGTGTTCGAGTTCTCACCGCCTCGGTGCCGATAATGCTTTTGTCGCGGGCGCTAAAAAGTGAGGCGCCCGCCTCGGCAACTGAGGTTTTTTCGCTTGGGGCCTGTCTTGAAATGCCCGGTGAGTTTCAGGACAATGCCTCTTTAGACCCTAGGAGGATGCCACGGATGGCCACGTTAGCCCCCCCGAAAGTCCCTGTCCTTTCGCAGAAAGAAACCCTGTTCATGGCTCTGAAGAGTACTTCCCCCGATGCAGCCAAGAAGTTGGTTCGCCGCGAAACCGCAGAGTCCATGGCGACGCGCCAAAAGGACATCTCGGTTTCCGAATTTTTCGCAAAAAACCGCCATCTTCTGGGCTTTGACAATCCCCGCAAGGCCCTGCTTACTACCGTCAAGGAAGCGGTGGACAACTCGCTTGATGCCTGCGAGGAGGCGGGCATTCTGCCCGACGTCACCGTCATCATCGAAGACCTCCAACCGGACAGGCCATCGACCGCCAAGCAGTCCCGGTACCGGGTGACGGTCATGGACAACGGCCCGGGCATTGTCCGCAAGCAGGTGGAAAACGTCTTCGGCCGGTTGCTCTTTGGATCCAAATTCCACCGCTTAAAGATGTCGCGCGGACAACAGGGCATCGGCATCAGCGCCGCAGGGATGTATGGCCTGATAACCACCGGCAAACCGATGGTCATTCACACCCGGCCCAATGCCAAAAAGCCTGCTCATCACATCGAACTGGCGATGAACACCAAGACCAATCGCGCGGAAGTGACGGTAGACAACGAGACCGAGGATTTTCCGCCTGAACGATTTAAGGCGATCAACAAGGGCACCGCTGAAGCGAATTTCTTGAGCACCGAAGATTACATCACTGGCACCAGTGTCAGCATTGAACTTGAAGGCCTCTATCGCAAGGGTCGCGGAAGCGTCGATGAATTCCTCGAATTGACCGCCATCGCCAATCCACACGCGCGGATTTCGTTCGTTCCACCGACACGCCTTAGTGCCGACGAATCCGGCGAGGAACTTCCGTTAGGCAAGACGGCCCGGCGATCGGCGGATAAGTCCGCCTCACCGGCCAAAGCCGGAGCAAATGCCGGAGGCAACCAGGAGGCGGGACCGGCTGATCCCACCGTTGCTGCCGAGCAAGTCGCGCCGGTCGAAGAAGTGCGTGAAACCACCGAAAAAGACGGCGTGATTCTTTTCCCACGCGGCCAGGGCGCCCAGCCCCCGCCCGAAACCCGGGAAATCCAGCCCCACCCAAAGGGGATCGAGCTCGGCACGCTTCTGCAAATGAAGAAGGACTATGAAGCGAGCGAAGGCGGGACGCTTTACGAGTTCCTTCAGGATCGGTTCTGTCGCGTCTCGCCGCAAACGGCTTCCAAATTCTGCGATGAAGTGGGCTTGACCAGCCGAACACGCATTGTCTCGGTCGAACCGCCTCAGATTGAAAAACTTTACCAGGTGTTTCAGGAAGCAAAGCTCGCCCCCCCGCCCACCGATTGCCTGGCCCCCATCGGCGTGCGGCAATTGCTGGCTGGGTTGCTAAAAGGCGTCAAGGCGGAATTTTACGCCGCCAGCTCCAGGGAGCCTGATGTCTATCGTGGTCGGCCCTTTCAGATCGAAGCGGCGATCGCTTATGGCGGGGAGCTGCCCTCCGACGACACCGCAAGAGTCATTCGCTTTGCAAATCGCGTCCCGCTGCTCTTTCAGCCCTCGGCGTGCAGCAGTTTTAAGGCCATCGTCGAAACGGGCTGGCGAAATTACAACCTCTCGCAATCGCGATCGTCTCTGCCCGTCGGCCCACTGGTCATTATGATCCACATGGCCAGCGTGTGGGTGCCTTTCACCAGTGAATCCAAAGAGGCCATCGCGGATTACGACGAAATTCGCAAGGAAATGAAGCTGGCCCTGATGGAATGCGGCCGTAAACTCGGTACTTACCTGCGCAAGCGCCAGGCCATGCAAAAGCAGGCCCAGCGCCGCGACGTTTTTGAGCGATACATCGGCGAGATCAGCCGGTCAATCAACGCCATCAACGGCACCGACGCTGCCAAGCTTTACGACGCTCTGCTGGCCGAAGCCCGCAAGCGCACCGCCATTGCCGATGCGAAGCTCGACGAAGAAGGCCACATGCTCAAGAAGGAAGACGAGCAGGCTGGCCAACAAGACGACAGCGTGGTGCTGGTGGAAAACCGCGTGGCCCTTAGCACCCACGAACAGCAGGAAGCCGCCGAACCGGAGCAGGTCGATGACCAGGGGCGGGTGAAATTAAGCCCCTCAAAGAGGAAGAAGAATTCTTCCGGCAAGGACGTCGGGCTGTTTGATTAAATTCCCGGGTGTAGTCGGGCTGTGAAGATCAAAGGGATCATTCATGGAGCGAAAGAACGCGGCTGTTTGGCCGAAATGCCCTGCACCCAAACGTACCCGACCGAAGGCGAACCCATGGACGAGTTAATGAAGAATCTACAGGACACAATTGAGGGTTGTTTGAGCGCTCGTCGGACCAATTTACCACGCAAGAACTCTGCAGCGTAGCGACATCCAGAATACTCGATCAGCAGCTGATCAACTCGTTCCTGAATGCGCATCCATGGACGATCGGATTTGTGAGACCCTAAATGGAGCGGCGAACCGATCGTCACAACCCGACGAACCCAGCGGTCGGGCGGAACTTAATGATCTACTGGCCAGTTTGCGACTGAAACATCTTTGAACGAGAACACTATGGCTAAAGCAAAGAAATCCACCGGCACCGGCATCAACAAGCGGATCAAGGCCCGCGACGAAGTCACGATGAAGAAGATTGTTGAGTTGGCTGACGGGATTGCCAAGGCCGCCTTCAAGGGCAGTGACATTTCCCTTGCGATCCCCCAGCGAACACGATCAAACACGCTCTGGAACAAGAAGCAGCGCATCCTTGAGATGGGAGATGCCAAGGCGACGCGCGAACTGTTCAATCTCAACCAGGCGAAGCAGTTCATGCAGACCTGCCTGCACGGAAACAGCATTAAAGAGCTTATCACCGCCGAGAAATCATTAAGCCTTCGAGGAATGTTTTACAAAGGATTGCATGACATTCTTGACGCCCGAGGGAAGAAAATCGGCGAAAAGACCTTTGCCGAGCAGGGCGAATCCGACGGTATTTTGGAAGACCTCGAAGTGTCCATGAGTGCGCTTCGGGAAGAGCTGCATATCTTTGCCGAAAATCGCGGCGCGATGGTCGGCAACATCACTGTTACGGACAAAGGCGACGACATCGACTGCCGCAGGATGGGTAGTGGCGGATATGCGATTCCCTCGATTACCGAAGGGGACGTCATCCAGTTCAAAAAGATCGACGCGGATTTCGTGCTCCACGTCGAAAAAGGCACGGTTTGGAACCGATTCAATGAAGATCGATTCTGGGAAGAACACAACTGCATTCTCACCCACGGCGGCGGACAGCCGCCGCGCGGCGTACGGCGACTTCTTCAACGATTCAGCCGAGAGGCGAAACTTCCGGTCATTTGCCTCCTCGATTGCGATCCCTGGGGGCACTACATCTACAGCGTCATCAAGCAAGGCTCCATCAGCCTGGCGTTTGAATCCCAGCGGCTGGCGATTCCCGACGCGAAGTTCCTGGGCATCCGCGCAAAAGATTATGCAGAATGTGAACTCACCGACGACGTGCAGATCGAACTGAACGACAACGATACGAAGCGCGCCAGCGAAATCGCAGCGTATCCGTGGTTCAAAGATCATCGCGGATGGCAAAAGGAAATCAGCCGGATGGTCAGCAACGGATTTAAGATGGAAGTCGAATCGCTGATCA
>JBBQSU010000026.1:0-31005 GCA_038234815.1 Tepidisphaerales bacterium
CCGCGCGAAGTCCAGCAGCTGCGTGCGGCCGTTCGTCCGCGGCCGAACCTCATATCGAATGTTGGGCCGGTCCAACCCGGCGACGATCAGGCCCTCGGGTGCGATGCCCAGGCAGTCCCGGATGTCCGCCCGCGTGCGTGCGTCGGCGGTCGCGGTCATCGCCGCGCGCGGAACGTCCCGCAGGCGATCAAGCAGCGGCCCTAGCTTCCGGTATTCGGGCCGGAAATCATGCCCCCACTGGCTGATGCAATGGGCCTCGTCCACCGCCAGCAGCTTGACGGGAAGTTGCTCGATCAGCGCGGCAAAGTTAGGGGCGAAGAACCGCTCGGGCGCGACATACAGCAGCCCACTGAACCCGCGTTTGATCTGTTCGATCACCGCCCGCTGATCGGGCGCGCTCATCGAACTATTCAGCATCACCGCGCTGATGTCTTCATCGTGGAGCTGCTGAACCTGGTCGTGCATTAGCGAAATCAGCGGCGAGACGATGATCGCCAGTCCGCCCAAAACCACCGCAGGCAACTGATAGCACAACGACTTGCCCGCGCCGGTAGGCATGACGCACAGCACGTCGCGCCCCGAAAGAGCGCATTCGATGACCTCGCGCTGTCGCGGGCGGAAATCGTCCAGTCCGAAGGACCGCTGAAGCTGTTTTCGCAGATCGGGCATGACTTCTATTGAAACGACATCTGCTGCCAGGCCTTGAATCGATCGATCACATCCTGCGTCACCGATTTGGGCGTCTCGCGCAGCGCCTGTTCAATCACCTGCTGATCAATCGCCTGCTCCTGCCCGGCCGAAATGCTCTTGAGAAAGGGTATGACTGCAGCGCGATCGCAGAGGTATTTTATGTCTGCCCCGCTGAAGCCTTCGAGCTGGACCGCCAGGCCGTCAAGATTCACGTCATCGGCCAGCGGGCGATGCTTGAGATATATTTCGAGCAGTTTCTGCCGGGCGGGCAGATCGGGCAAAGGAATATAGATTCGCTCGTCGAAACGCCCCGGTCGCAAGACCGCAGGATCAAGCTGCCAGGGAACGTTGGTGGCGCCCATGAAGAGCAGACAGTTATCCGCCTTCTTGTCGATGCCTTCCATTTCCTGAAGAATTTGCGGCACCACCCGCTGCATCACACTGCTTCCGTCGTCGCGCCGGGCGGGCACGAGGGCCTCGATCTCGTCGATGAAGATGATGGCGCGCGAAGCTTTCCGAGCCTCGTCGAAGAGCTTTTTGATGTTCTGTTCGGCCTCGCCCACCCATTTGCTGAGGATGTCGGCCGGCGACACACGGAAGAACGCCGCGTCGATCTCCCCGGCGGTGGCTCGGGCCAGCATGGTCTTGCCCGTGCCCGGCGGGCCGTACAGCAGCACCCCCCCGCCGGCCCGAATGCCAAACCTTTTGGCGAGTTCCGGTTGTTCCAGCGGATAAAGCATCTTCAGGCGAATCTCTTCCTTTACTTCGTCCAGCCCGGCAACATCGGAGAATCGTAACGATGGCTTTTCCGACAGACGCCAGCCGGCGGATTTTTCGTCGCTTGGCGCCTCGGAGCTTGCGACATTCGACATCGCTGAAGAGACATGCCGCCGCTCGCTCCCGGCCTGCTGGCAATCCCTCGCCAGTTGCAGCAATTTTTCCGCCATTGCGGCCCGGGCGGACTTCAACTCCTCACTCGGCGCGGCCTTGCCTAGATTCACCATCGAGCGTGCGGCTTCCAGCAGATATACCCGCGCGCTGTCCCACTGGCCGGCGCGGCGGGCGTCCAAGCCCTTGGCTTTATATCGCTCGAAATGATCCCATGATTCGGCCATGTTTTAGTTCCGCTCATCCAAATTTCGGCCGGCCCAAATGCCCATGATCGTCATGTAGGCCAACATAAATCCCACCACGGCAATCGCCAGCCCAATCGAACCGGTGAAACGCACAAACAGATACACAAACGTCGCTGCCACCAGGACGAATAGCAATAGATACCCCGCCCAGCCGGCGATCTTTCGGGACAGGCTGGTGTTGATCTCGAGTTCCGTCACTCGCGGGACTTCGGGTCGATCTGACTTTTCTGCCGGGTTGATCATTAAAGCCTCATTTTAGGCGGATACTTACCAAACCAGTCCGAGGGGGAAATTCACCAGATTCTCCACCCCCGTTGATGTCACGCGGTACTGATTCTCGATGCGGATTCCGCCATTGAGTTCCGGTCCATACAGGCCAGGCTCACAGGTGAAAATTTCGCCTTCAATAAGGCAATCATTCCAGATCGGCGAGGGGTTGAGGTGCGGGAATTCGTGCGCCTGCAACCCCACGCCGTGTCCGAGGTGGTGCGTCATCGCCCGGCCAATCGTGCTATTCAGATGCTCGATGGCCAAACGGTGCAATTCGCGACAACTGATCCCCGGCCCGGCGGCTTTCTCGATCAACGGAAACACCCCGGCGATCGCCGCGGCGGCACGCTGTTGGGCATCAGTGGGCTTGCGGTTGACCGCCAGCGTGCGGCAGTTGTCGGCAAAATATCCGCGAAACGTCGGGCCCAGGTCCAGCACATAAAGCTGCCCGGCTTCGGCCACCCGGCCTTGGCGCGCCGGCCCGCCAGCCACTCCGCAGGCAAAATCATTACCCAGCAGCGCCGTCATCGGCTCTCCAGCGGTGCGCACGGCCGCAGCGTGCAATTCATTAAACACCGTCAACTCCGGCACGCCGGGTTCGATGATCTCGGCCGCGCGGGCATACATCGCCTCGGTGCAGGCGATGGCTTGCTTCATCAGCGCCAGTTCGTCAGGGTCCTTGGCACGGCGCATCTGCCACAGATGCGAATCGATTACTTCGATCTGGCCGTTCCACGCCACAGCCACCTGCGAGGTCACCGCAGAGGCATCTATGCCGATTCGCGTTGCCCCACGCGCTTTCAGCAACGCTAATACCTGCCGCGCTACCACCGCAGGCTGATCCTGACGCAAGGTGGAGCAGGCATTGGCTTCGTAATGCACCACAACATCGGCAGCGGTGTTCTTTGCCGGCGCGTTGGCCGTCGTCAGCCAGGTCTGACCGTCAGCAAATATCACCATCGCCGGTGAATGATTTACTCCCGGGAGATGGGCCGAAAAATAATAAACGTGATGCGCCAGACCCACCACCACCGCGTCCAGATTCTGCTGCTGCAAAACAGCAAGCAACCGCTTCTGACGCGTCCGACTTTGCTGAGCCTCAAGCATAGCCGTCGACTATAAAGCATGACGAGCGGAATATCATTCCTGCGCACCGGGCGCGATTCTCAAACTCAGCGCTGCTGCGGCATCGCCAGACGCCGGATGCGACACGGCGAAGCAGAGGGCACCACTCCGATCGATCGCAGACCGAATCGATTGATAAACGCGGCGGTGTCGTCGTCGCCCGGCTCGACCAGATAAAGCGGCCGATCGTCCGGAACAAGCAAGCTTAGGTCCCGGCGGTCATAGACATCCCGCCGGGAGAGAAAACTGACCTCCCGGCCGAAGTTGTGGCGGATCAGGACCGCGGAGTTGGGTTCGGTGTTTGCTCCCAGCGCCTTGGCGACCGCGATCATCGGCTGATGCACTCCGCGATCAAAGACGGCGTAGAAATCCCGCGCGTGCTGCACCAGAATGTATCCGCCGATCCGGCTGGCGTTGTTGCCGATGCCAATGGCCAACAGTCCAAACAATACGCCCCGCTTCAGTTTAATCGTCGGCATCCGATCGCTTATCCAGACGATAAACCGCCACCAGGCGAAGACCAGCAGCGGGAGGATGGGCAGCGCGATGCGGTCCAGCGGAAGGATCAAGAGCATCATCAGAAAGGTGACAGCGATCCACACGCCCCACAGCAGCCGCTCGCGCACGAGCATCACGCCTGTGGCGATCACCAGCAGGCTGAAGACCGCATTAGCCGGGCCGAGCGTGGTTTGAAACATCGCATCGCTAACCGCCGAAAACAGTAGCTTAGGCAGATGATCGGTGAACACGCGGTGCATCGTGGCGGGCAGATCAGTTGAAAAACTGTGAAGGACGAACTGTTCATATTCACCTGCGGACTGATTGCTTCCGCGAGGATCGATACGCAGGAACAGCCAATATACCAGCGGCAGCGTCACCACCAGCAGCACCGCCCGCCAGCGCAGTCGCCGATTGCGCACGGCATGAATAAACCCGACGGCGGCCAGTGCCAGTAGCAACGACCAGATGGCCGGGCGCATGACTGTCGCCAGCCCCAAGCCCAATACCAGCAGGCCAATGTCGTAGAAGCGTATCGGCCGGCGTTGCCGCTGGGCCAGCGCTTCCCATCCGCACAAAAATGCGGTGGTACCTAAGGCGAACGGCAGGTCGTTTCTTAATTCAAAACTATAGCGATAGAAACTCTTTACCGCAGTCAGCCCCGCAACCATCACCACTGCGGTCGGACGGTCCGCGTGCAACAAAAACAGCCGATAGACCAGCGCTAACGTCGCCAGCGCCGTCAGCAGCATCAGCACGTGCTGGGGCAGGAGCGTGCCCTCGCCAAACACGTTGAAAAGCAGCGCATGAACCCAAGGCAACCCGGGATAGGCCAGGCGATGCGGCAACCCGTGGTAGGTATAACCTTGGTCCAAAGCCAGATTGCGTCCGAGCGAAAGGTAGAGCGCCGAATCCGGCTCGATCCGGAATTTTCCGTTGAACCCCGCGAACAACACCAGCGCGCACACGGCAAATATCCACCAGCGACGCCGATCGGCCCAATGCAATAACGCGCTGGCGGGGCTGACAATCAGAGGGGGCATGGGCGAAGCGGTCATGGCTGATCTTTTGCGACACCGGGTTGCGGAGAGCGGATACTCCAAAACCGCCGGGCCGCTCCCGTCAGGAACTCTTCATAAATGCCCAGAAACTTACTCTTAGCGGAATTCAGTTGCCCCAGCATCGCCGGATCGTCACCCAGCAGGCGCTCCGTAAGCAGGCGCAGGCGCTTAAACTGCCCAAGACGCAGCGAGCGGATGGCAATGTCCTCAAGATCGAACGTTTTCAGAAAGGCCAGGCCCCGCCAGTCCAGGCC
Source organism: Tepidisphaerales bacterium (assembly GCA_038234815.1). Lineage (GTDB taxonomy): Bacteria > Planctomycetota > Phycisphaerae > Tepidisphaerales > Tepidisphaeraceae > JBBQSU01. The sequence goes on from JBBQSU010000026.1 coordinate 5,035, forward strand.
GACGGGAATGATCGGCCGACCCAGGCCCAGTGCGTGCAGCGCCCCGTGCAGGCGGAAGCCGATCATTCCGCGCGAGCGTCTCAGTCGATCCGTCATCGCCTCAAGGTCTTCAGAATAAAAAATCTCCATGCCCCGTGGAACCAGCCGACTGGCCGGCTCCTGATCGCGCGCATCGTGAAGCGTCACCACGGCCGGGATATCGCTCGACTGAAGCCATGCCAGATAGTTCATTGTTTGGTGCAGGAAGTTACCTCCGAACCGCCGCTTCAAGATAGCGATGGGCGGAAACGACACCGCCAGTGGAGATCCCTTCTCGCCCGGCGTGACCGGATCGGGCGTAAGAAACGTCGTCGGGCATCCCGTGCATAGCGTTTTGACGCCGATCGTTCGCAGCATGTCAGCGGTCGTCTGATCACGCACCGCATGGGCAAAGGCCTTCTCATGCAGCAGACGGATTTCGGTGATTGCAGGCTCGTGGTATCCGCGGAGCGGTTTACCAAAACTGCTGCCGTTGCCCATGCCCAGAAGCATGAGCGGAACTTTCAACTGATTAATCGACTCAACATCGGTGAAGACGCTCCATCGACCGGTGAGGGGCTTGAACAAACCTTCGCGGCGCGGTTTGCGCGGTTCCAGCAGATTCGAGCCTCCAACAATCACCAGATCGGCCTGAGCATTGGTTCGCTCGAGATTCTCGCCCAACAGCCCGATGGGCCGATCCCCGGCCTTGTAACGATCATTCATCGGAAAATAGACGAACTCCGTCGGCCCGAAATGCCGCGTCACCGCCCGGCGAATCGCCAGCGCCACCAGGTGGTCGCCGACATTTTCACTGCCCAGCGGATAATAATGATGAACGACGATCGACAAGGCTCGTCCTCGATCAAAAATGCACACGGCCGCGCCGCGACCGATAAAGACGCCGACGAGTCTTACACGTTCCACGAGGGCATTTCCAGCCTCGAAGCGTAAAGCAATGGCTGTCGATCATGCAGGTGGCCTATAGAATCCAGCAGAATACTCAGTCGATCGACGTGATTCTCCGTCTCGCAGCACTCACTTGGCCGGGCGGGCGACATGCCAACGCACGGCGACGATCGACCGGTTCGGCAAGACATACGACTTTGAAGACTCAAGCGCGCAACGATGGCGCGTGCAGGGCTTTCACTCGACCGGATTTTCTAACCGGCCGATCTTCTCGATTTCCACAACGAAGTGATCGCCGGGCTTGAGGAACAGTGGCGGGGTTCGGGCAAAGCCCACTCCGCTGGGCGTGCCGGTGAGGAGGATCGTGCCCGGGCGAAGCGTCATGGTGCTGCTCAGGCTTTCGATCAATGCCGGCACGTCGAAGATCATGTCCGAAGTGTTGCTATCTTGTACGACCGCGCCATTGAGTTGCCCCGTGATGCGCAACGCGTTGGGGTTGGGGATTTCGTCGGCGGTGATGATGGCCGGACCGATAGGGCAAAAGCCGTCGAAGCTTTTTCCGCGGGCAAACTGTCCGCCTCCAAGTTCCTTGTTCCGCTGCCAGTCCCGGGCCGATACGTCGTTGCCACAGGTATAGCCCAGGACATAATCCAGCGCATCCTGGCGCGAAACGTCCTTGGCGGTTTTGCCAATGACTACAACCAGTTCCGATTCGAAGTCGATTTCACTGCTGCGTCGCGGAATCGGGATCGGGTCGCCGGGGTTATTGAGCGTATTCCCCGCCTTGATAAATAGCATGGGATGGTTGGGGATGGTCGATTTGCTTTCAAGCGCATGTGCCCGGTAATTCAGGCCGATGCAGAGGATGTCGCGCGGGACGATCGGGGCCAGAATTTTATCTATTTTCACCTTCTCGGAGGTGACCACCCAGCTTCCGAAAAGATCGCCTTCGATACGCAGTGCGCGATTTTCGTCGACTTGGCGGCCGAAGAATACCTTTCCCGATGATTGGAATCGAACGAGGCGCATAAGACTTTCACCTTTTGAAAGTATCGCTTATTGTGTAGCCTGCGGGCCGTTAGCTCAGTTGGCTAGAGCGCCTCCCTTACAAGGAGGAGGTCACAGGTTCGAGCCCTGTACGGCCCATGACCATTTTCGTTTCTTCCCTCACCCGCTTGGCGTTTCAAGCTTCCCAATTAAAAGTCATCAGGATTTCAACACTCTTATCCAGACTTTGATGGACGGGGCACGCGCGGGCGGCGTTTTCCAGCATGGGGCGTTTTTCCACCGGTATTCCCGAGTGCAAATGAATCACCAGCGCCAGCCGGCCGATGCGCCTCTGCGGGCTGGTGACCATTTCCTTGGTGACGCTGAGGCGGGTTCCGGCCAGTTCGATGCCATGCTTTCTCGCGGCCATGGCCATCGTCGTCACGACGCACGTTGCCAGCGCGGTGGCCACAAGGTCGGTCGGAGAAAAAGCTTCGCCTTTACCCTGGTTGTCACGCGGGGCGTCGGTCAGCAGGACATTCCCGCTGGGCTGATGTCTGGCCTGACAGCGCAGGTCGCCGAGATAGTCGATGTCCATTTGAACCATAATGTGCCGGATATCGTAACTGATACACCGGCGAAGCGCAAAGGGCGGTCGGTGCCCAATAATATAATGAAAATTTTCTTATTTTTTGCCCTATTGGGGTTGAAGTTCGTAGCCGATTGTTTTATTGCTTGATCCTGACGCGAGGGGTGAAAGCCCGTGGGTGGGTTTTCAACGATTTTGGCCCCTGTCGCGTCGAACTTAAAACCCGGAATTGGCCTTCACCGGTGGATTCCCTAACCAGAGGACATAAATGACACGCCGATCCCGCATCGTCGAAAAGCGCGTTCACTGCGTCGCTCTGATTGTCAACACCGCCAATCGCGGCGGACGCAAGATCGAACGCCTTCTACCTCGGATGGCCTCGCGAACCCTCGGCCCCGCCCCGAGTGGCCTGTAAAAATCGGACCGACTTCCGACCGCCTCGCTTTGGCCGAACCATAGTAGGCCCCGCCTCGACTCTAATTTCGTTTTGTTTTCATAGTAGAAGGATAAATATCCATGCGTAAGAGACACTCCAAACAGGCCCCCAACGGGCAAACCAGCAAGTTGATCGAAACTCTTGAATCGCGCCAACTGCTTTCGGCGATTACCTTTGCCGCGGGCATCGTGAAAGTGACCGGCGACGCTTCTTCCTCCAACAGCATGAGCGCCGAAATCGGCAACAGTGGAAAACTCAGTTTTCAGGTTAATGGACAGTGGGATTCGTACAACAGTTCGGACGTGAAGGGGATCGAATTTGACGGCGGCAGCGCCGCCGACGCGGTTTATCTTGATATCGCAATCCAGCAGCCGGCCACCGTCCACACCGGTGCCGGCAACGATACCCTGCGCGGCGGCGGGGCCAAGGATTACCTCGACGCCGGCGATGGCAACGACCTGGTTTACTCACGTGGCGGAAACAGCACGCTGCTGGGCGGCAACGGCGACGACACACTCATTGGCGATAAAGGCGATGAGTATTTTGACGGCGGAGCCGGGAACGACAGCATCCAGGGTTATAGCGGTAATGATACGATCATCGCCGGTGATGGCAGCGACAGCGTACACGGCGGCGACGGCAATGATCTGATGGAAGGTGACGTAGGTAACGACCTGCTCATGGGCGGGGCCGGGAACGACACTATCCTTGGCAACGACGGGAATGACACGCTGACCGGCCATAGCGGAGCGGACAAGCTTGACGGCGGCGCGGGGACTAATGTGTTCACCGACGTCACGTCATCCGACATGGTGGTGAACGGCACGACCCCGCCAGTAACGCCTCCCGTCATCCCGCCGGTGACGCCGCCAGCTCCCCCGCCCACTACTCCCCCGCCATCCACCGGCGGCGATGTCGGGTTGGGCACGGCGACGTTGTCGGCTGCGGCCCCCACCACCAGCAACGCCCCGCGCGCGGTGATGAACGTGCTGGGGCTGGGCCTCATGGCCGGCTCAGCCATTCACGTCAACGGGCTGAATTCCACGCTCGGGGGTGGCGAGCAGATCAATACCCGTTACGAGTGGAATTTCGGTGACACTTCCGGTGCATACAACACCCTGGAAGGCTTTAATGCTGCCCACGTTTACTCCAAGCCTGGCACTTACGTCCTTACACTGACCGTGACGGCCGAATCGGGCAAATACAGCACGGTCAGCGCCAACATCGTCGTCGCTACAGACACCCGTAAGACGATCTATGTCGATGCGGTCAACGGCAACGACTCCAACTCCGGTCTGAGCAGCACCTCGCCGATCAAAACCATCACCCGAGCCGATAGCCTGCTCGAGGCCGGTACCGAGTTGCTTTTCCATCGCGGGCAAACCTGGCGGCTCTACGACACCTTTAAGATTCCTTGTAACAACGTGCTGATCGGAAGTTATGGAACGGGCGAGAAGCCGATCTTTGAAGGCTACATGGGATCGAGCGCGGTCATTATCAGTTTGAGCCAAGGCATCGCCAGCAACGTGGTCATTCAGGACCTTTCCCTGCGGACCTGGGGCACCGGCAACACCAACCCCGCAGCGACCAACATGCCCACGGCCGTTGCGGCGAGAGGGATGAATGTGGTGGTCAAGAACGTGGAGTTCTACAACGTGGGCACGGGCATCAGCGGGGCATCGCAGCCGCGCTACGTGCTGGTGCAGGGCTGTACGTCGCCAAATCCCGCCGGACTGCGTAATTACCTGTTCTGGCTGGAAGGCAGCGACCACACGATCATCGGCAACACCGTCGCCAACTCCACTCGCGAACACATTTTGCGATCGAGCAACAACGACACCACGCGGGTTCTGATCGCTTACAACGATTTCACGAACCTGGACCGAAGCAGCGTTGACAGCGGGGACGGCAGCAAAACCACGATCAACATCCGGGCCGGCAGCAATATCTACATTGCCCATAACAAGCTCTCGATCGGAGTGGTGGGCTTTGGCCCGACGCCTGACCTGCCCGTGGGCGATGTGGCCAAGAACATCGTCATGGACGGGAACTGGCTGCACAATTCGAAGCTGCAACTCTCACCAAACACATGGAATGTGGCGGCAAGAAATAACATATTCGACATCGAAGGGACCGAGCAGATTTCGCTTAACCCGCATTATTCGGGGACCGAAGCTCGGTACTTCCAGGATATCGAAATCCTCAACAACACCGGCATCAACAACGGTACGAGCGGGAAGTTTTTGAAGGTGTATGAGGCGGTTAAGGCTGGACAGGTGATCGTGCTGAACAACCTGTACGCGGCGCCAAATCTCGAACCCGGGGGCTCTTACGCCGCGGGAATCGACGTCCGTTCGTCCAACCTCGACGGCTTCAAGACCATTAGTAACAACGTGTGGCCCTCGCCGACAAACGCCTGGCCGAGTTACGGCGGGATTAACTTCCTGAACAATCAGTACGACACCATCACACAGTGGAACGCCCTGTCCAAGGTGGGCACGGACTGGACGATCGATATTGCCCCCAGTTCGATCTGGTCGACGCCACTTAACAGCATCCTCAAGTCCGGCGGAACCAACGCCCCGGGCGTGTTCGCCGACTACAACGGCAAGGACCGCCCGCTGACGACCTTGGTGATCGGCGCCATCACCTGAGTTTTTTGCTTTAACGTGAGTTTTCCTTGGGCGATTGCAGGCTTCCCCCCGAAGTCTGCAATCGCTTTTTTTACCGTCCCTTGCGGCGATAGATTCGCATCGATTTGACCGTCCGTTCGAGCGCGTAATCTTGCGCCAGTGCGGTAAAGATGGCGTCGCCAAGGCAATGCTTGTGCTGGCGGGCGAGCAGGTTGTTGGCCCCTTCTCCGGTGCCTGGGATGAGGATCAGCGATGGGGGGGAGTCGTGCATCACGCGCGTGATTTCATCGTCCCACTGTTTGAACAGGGAGAAATCTTCGCGCGGTTGATCCAGCAGCGCGAAATTGGTGAGTCGAAGGGGATTTCGGCGACGCGCACGGTAATTCACAATCGTCTGCCGGCCCCACAATAGAACGGTGTCATCCGGCAAGGTGGATTGCTCGACGCGCCGGGCCAGGTCCAAGGCGTCGTTCATGTTCATGCCGTCGCCGGCCTCAAAACCGGCGCGGAGTTGATCGATCGATATTGTGCCGGTAAGGCAGGCGATTTGCGGCTCGAAATTCGCCTTGGTCTTGCGGGCCATCACAAATACCAGCGCGATCAATCCCAACACGGCCAATGCGGCAGGCCATCTATTTGTCCGAGCCTTCGTCAGTGCCTCGACCATCCGCGCCGTGATGGGAGCCAGCAGCACCGCCAGCACGATGATGAACGGCCCGAGGTGATAGGAGAACCCCTTGCGCTGGACCAGTAGCGATACCCATGTCGTCAGCAGAATAAACAAAAGCGGAACAAACACCTGCGCCTTCTGCTTCCAATACAACATCATCCCCACGATTCCGAGCAACAAATAGACGTGCCACGAGCCTACGACATATCGCGCGTTGGTCGCGATGATGTCGCGGATCGGCTGGGCATCATTACCATACACTTCGACGTTAAACCGAATGGCGATCTCGTACCACTGCTTGAGCGCGCCGTTGCTCAAGCCGGCAAGGGCAAACCCGGCGACAGCAAGAAAAAACGCGCCCAATGCGGTCAGGTGATCAATGGCGATGGTTTTTTTGGACCGGCCGGTTCGCCGGGTAAGGAAAATATCCGCCACAAACAGCAGTGGGCCTAGTAGCACAAACGTCGGTCGGATGAGCGTCGCCAGCGCGATCGCCAGACCTTGCACGATCAGCCAGACTCGACCGCCCTTCTCGAACCGACGGATCAGCGCCGCCGCCGCCAGAAGCATAAGCGGGGCCGCGATGATATCTCGCTGGCCAGTAAACCAGCGACTCTGGGAAACGTATAGAATCTGATAGATGGGCACGGCCAGAAACCCTGCCAACAGACCAAAATGCCTGCGGGTGAACAGAAAGACCCCGACGGCCCCGGCCAGTACTAAAAGGTAATCGAAGGCGCGAAAAGAATAGAGCGTATTACCAAAGAGCTTGCAGGCGGCGGCATGGAGGAACATGATGCCCGGCCAGTTCTGGTCGGCGGCGTTAACGTAAGGCACTCCGCCCCGCGAAATCACCCAGCCGATGTAATCGTAAAGCGACTGGTCCGAATTGGGCGGCATCAGCACATAAAGCGCGCCGAGAATGGCGGAGTAAATCAACCAGAGGACGGGCAGCGAAATTCGAGCCACTTTTGCCAGCATGAAACGTCCGGCTCGCGGGGGGAACAGCAGAAATAATCAACAGCCCCACGAGCGTATCGCATGATTGCCGGAAGCCAATGAAAAAGGAAGTGCCCAAATCCGGCATTTTGTGCCCCCAAGGCAATGCAACGCATCATTTATCGGACCCAATCTGTGCGTTTTCCCACTTTTCCAGCGCTTCGGGCTTGCGAAGATAAAGCGGCGAGAGCGTGAGCGGATCGGCAAATTGCCCTGCCCGGGCCATTTCCATCCCCAGCCCCGCCACCACCGACGCCTTGGCCCGCCAGCGAGAGTCTTCCGTCAAAATGACGCCCGCATCACCCGCAACCAAGCTCGATAGGTGAAACGGCAACCCCTCGCCCAGCAAGTGCACCGGCCGGCCCGCGCGATCCAGCATTGCCGCCAGTGTATCGATCCGTGCGGCTTCGGCCTCGATCCACACACCGGCGCCTCGCTTAAACCTCGCGGTAAAAATCTGCCCGCGCTTGGCATCCAGCACGATAATTACCTGCCGAGCTTCCTCCGGGGCATTGGCCACCAGCACGCGCATCGTCGGCACCGCGACGATCTTCACCCCCGTCGCCAGCGCCAGTGTCTTAACCAGCGTGATCCCAATCCGCAGACCCGTGAATGACCCCGGCCCCTGTGATATGTATACCTGCTCGATGTCCCCCGGCTGCCAGCCGCGGGCGCGGGTCATCTGATCGATGATCGGCAGCACCTGCGCCGCATGGTGTAAGCCATGTTCAAACTCCCGCTCATCGACAACCACTCCCTGCTCCACCACGGCAATGGAACCCTTGCGGCCGGAAGTTTCTATCGCCAGACATCGATTCATCGACACCATGGTATGCCAGCGCAGCTAAACGGGCGAGAAGGAGATGATTGTTCGTGATTGCCCCGGACGCGGAATAGTCGTGACGCCGACCGCCAGGCCTTAATCCTGTGGCGGCCGCGCGTATGTCTGGGCCGATGGGGAATCCCACAACAACCCCATTGCCACCAGCAGCAGCGCCCCGCCCAGAAGATACAGTTGGAACTTTGCATCCGACGCGATCTTCCCCAATCGCCCGGGCGTGGATTGATACGCCGCCATCACCATCGGCTGCTGAACACTTACCAGTAAGAACGGCGAAGATTGCATGTTCGGTTCGGCTTTAAGATTCAGCACACTCGATCCTTCACGGATCAAGCGCATCTGCCGCTGGGCCAGGCGCTCGGCCAAGGCCGGATCACCCGGGATGCGCTTCAAGAAATCGTCGTTCACCCGGACCTGCTCCTGCAAGTGGGCGAGGTCGCGCTTCAGCTTTTCGCGTTGCCAGGCGACCCGGCGATTGGCCTCGGTCATGGGCATCAGCACGCAGCAAGCGACGATAGCGATGCCGAGGCAGAGCAGCGGAATAGACCAGAAATCACTCGAACCTTTGGTCGAAACCGGCGCGGCAGAAGCCCTGGCTGTCGTAGAGAAGTCCACGACATTGTTATCGGTCGTTGGACCGCGTGGGCTTGAAAACTATCACTTGGGCCTGATTCGATGCGGCATATAACGCAGATAACGTGACGCCGAAAATCCGGCGTCACGTCATCTTGAGAAAGAATCACGTCGGTCAGCAGGCGGGTTATTTCCGCCAGAATTTGCCGCCGTACTGGGCGCGATCGCCTAACTGCTCTTCGATGCGGATGAGCTGGTTATACTTGGCCACGCGGTCGGATCGGGCCGGCGCGCCGGTCTTGATCTGGCCGCAGTTGGTCGCCACGGCGATGTCGGCGATGGTCGAATCTTCCGTCTCGCCGGAACGATGGCTCAGCACCGCGCTATAGCCGTTCCGGATGGCCAGGTTAACCGCAGCAAACGTCTCGCTGAGCGTGCCGATCTGGTTGACCTTTACCAAGATGCTGTTGGCGGTGCCGGTGCTGATACCCTTTTCAAGGAACTTGACGTTGGTGACGAACAGGTCATCACCCACAAGCTGCACTTTTTTGCCGGCCCGGTCGGTCAACAGTTTCCAGCCGGCCCAGTCATTTTCGGCCATGCCGTCTTCCAACGATCGGATCGGATACTTCTCGATCCACTTCATCCAGTAATCGGCCATCGCCTCGGGCGACAGAATCTTGGTCGGATTGCTCTTGAAGAACTTGTAGCCCTTCTTGTCCTTGTCCCATAGTTCACTCGACGCCGGATCGAGCGCAACAAAAACCTGCTTGCCGAAGGAATACCCCGCGGCCTCTACGGCTTCGCCGATCACCTTCAACGCGTCTTCGTTGTCCTTCAGGTTCGGGGCAAAACCCCCTTCGTCACCGACAGCGGTGCTCATTTTATTTTTCTGCAGAACCTTCTTCAGCGAATGATAGCATTCCACCCCGCAGCGCAGGGCATCGCTGAACTTATCGAATCCCCAGGGCTGGATCATAAATTCCTGGAAATCGACGTTGTTATCGGCGTGCTTACCACCATTGAGGATGTTCATCATCGGCACCGGCAGCGTGACGGCGCCGGGACCACCGAGATAACGATAAAGCGGGAGACTGCACGCTTCGGCAGCGGCCTTGGCCACGGCCATCGAAACGCCCAGCAGGGCATTGGCGCCCAGCTTGCCCTTGTTCGGCGTGCCATCGAGTTCGATCATTAACTGATCGATCGATTCCTGATCGCGGACGTCAAGGCCGATCAGCTCCGGGGCGATCTTGGTGTTGACGTTGTCAACGGCCTTCATCACGCCTTTGCCGAGATAGACCTTCTTCTTGTCCTCGTCGCGGAGTTCGACGGCTTCATGTTCGCCGGTGGAAGCGCCCGAAGGCACCGCCGCGCGGCCAACGGTTCCGTCTTCCAAAGCCACGTCCACTTCAACGGTGGGATTGCCACGCGAGTCCAGAATTTGTCTCGCCTGGACGAATTCGATATTCATTGTCTGCCTTTCAAGAAATAAACTGTTGGGTATGCAAAATTGACTAAGGTGCAAAGTCTATGCGCGCACGAAAGCCTGTCAAATGCCTTGGGACCGTCGGGCCAGAAGGGCTTAAAATTCCTTCCACTCGATCAAGTTGCCGTCGATATTGACGGCGGCGGTGCGCTGACGCTCGTTGGTCTCGGGAAAAAGCAGCTCCATGCGCGATCGGAGCATTGCGATTTCGGTCTGGCGAAGCTCATCCTTGGCCGCGGGGCTGATGGGTTCGCTATCGGCGTCGGCGTGCATGAGCAGCGACCAGGTGCCGAAAATCGGGGCATAACCGGAGAAGGCCTCGAACGGCTCGAAATCACCGAAAGTCCACGACCCATTGAAACCCTTGACCGTGACTCTCCCCACGGGTGTTCCGTTAATCAGCAGGTCGGCTTTGGAACCATGCGCATGAGCCATAAGTCATCCCTGACCAGTGCTATTAGAGCGCGCCCTTCATCCCCTGCGGCGGGAACGCGCCCGCGGGGGCTTACGGCCCGTGCGTTTATGCATCGCGGCGCGCGGCGGGGTCCGCGTGGGACGGGTGGTCACAGGCGCGTCTGCGTGCGTCTGGGCCTGCGGCTTAGGGGAATGCCGGGCCAGACGCTGAAGATCCTTCACTTCTCGTGGGGTTAGCTCCCGGAATTTGCCCGCGGGCACGTCGTCGATGGTAAGTGGACCCATCGCGGTTCGAGTGAGATCGCGTACCTTGTGGCCCAGCTTGGCCAGCATCCTACGAACCTGCCGGTTTCGTCCATCGGTCAGGATAATCTCCAAAACCGTTCGGTCCTTCAGCCGCTTGACGATCTTTACCCCCGATGCAGTCGCGCGGGTGGCCCTGAGGGTCTTTGGATCGACCAGGAATACGCCCGACTGCAACTGCGCGATGGCCGATGAGGAAACCACTCCATCAACGATCGCACGATACACCTTGGCCACGCCGTAGCGCGGGTGCGTCAGGCGGTTGGTTAAGTCACCGTCGTTGGTGAGCAGGACCAGGCCCTTGCTTTCAGCCTCAAGCTGTCCGACAGGATAAACCCGGGCGTGAAATTCACGCGGAAGTAAATCGATCGCCCGCACTTGGGTTCCCTGGGCGACATTGGTGGTGACAACATCGCGGGGCTTGTTAAGCAAAATATAAAATCGGCGATCGGCCAGGCCGGTGCGCAGGCGCACGCCCTGACCGTCCACCTCTACTTTGTCGATCTCTGGATCGATCAGAATCGGCAAGGTGGTGGGCGTGCGGCCGTTCACCGACACGCGGCCCTCCAGCACCATCTCCTCGATAGCCCTCCGGGAGGCAACGCCGGCGTTGGCCAGGACTTTTTGAATGCGCTGTTTCATGGTCGTTTCAACTGATCGCCGGAGCGAAGTTACTTCTTGGCCGCATCTTTGCTGCTATCGCCAGCGGCATCGGCGGGCTTGCTGGTGCCAGCGTCGGCGGGCTTGGTTGAGTCGGTGCCGGGGAAGGCCAGGTTCGTCAGGAGCGTTGCCATCACCTGCGATGCGCTGCTCGGATCGTAACCGAGGATGCCATCGACCGGCTGACCGACCAACCCGCCGGACAAATCCTCGCGACTGATGAGGACCGCAAGCTGGTCTTTGAGCTTCATGCCGCGCAGCATCGGCTTGCGAATGTTGCCGATGGCCCGCCGGGCGAAGGCTCGGTAGTCCACGTCGCTCAGACGCTTATCCCCGCTACCGTAGATCGGACTGGCCAGGTCCAGCGTCTGCTTAAGTTCTGAAGCCGTATCCGGGAACAAGCGGGTCATTTCCTCGTCAAGAGACTGTACGAATTCACCACTTCCACCGGCGGCATCGATCACCAGTTTCCCGCCGTTGTTCACCCACGCTTTAAGTTCGTCGGCAGCGGCGGCCGGCAGCGACAGCTTGTTCGTGCCGGTGAGGTGCGCGATTTTATAACCCGCGAGCTTTCCAGTGCCGAGTTTGACGACCTCGACTTCCAGCTTGATCTTGTTGTCATTGCCCATGACGTTGGCAAGGCGACGCCAGCCACCCGGTTCTGGGTCCCAGTTGCCGTTGTATTCCAGTCGGGCCACTTTGATGGACCGATCCAACTTGATACGCGGGTCAAGCTTCACCAGATAGGTTTCGCCTTTAGCGCGAAGGTTCTGCTTGTCGACCGCATAAAGGAACAGATTCGCGGCGGCTTGGAAAAATTCCTCGCGGCCCTTGTCGTCGTTTAACTGCCATGCTTTGCCCGGGTCGGCGGTGGGCATAATCATCATCATCTCGCGCACACCGTTGCTCAAAGAGAGCAGGCTGAAACGGTTCTTCCACTTGGCGCGCATGAACTGCTCGTTGGTGTAGATCGGATGCTCCTGGGGCAGTTCCCGGAATTCGTAGGCCGGGAACAGTTTGGTCCCCAGCTTGGTGAAGGAGCGCGTGAATTTGTCCGACCCGCAGTCGGCGTGGCCGAGGATCAAGCCGCCTTGTTCGACGAATTGCTTGAGCTTGGCTTCCTGCTCCGGGGTAAGGGCCAGGGCCTCGCTGCCGGCGATGAAAAGGATGGGAGCATCGTGCAATTCATCGACGTTGACTTGGAGGTTGACGACTTGGAAGTTCAGATCGCGTTCGACCTGTTTGCTGATCCATCTGACGACGTTGGCCGCGTCGCGGGGTCGCTGATTCCATGAGGCTTCGGCGCGCTGGGTGGGCTTGGTGGGATCGGGCTGGTCATAGATCAGCTTGTTCATCACCACCGGTGCCCCGCCTCGAACGAGGAAGAGCAGACCAAAGGCCGTTCCCGGGATGCTTCCATGGCTTTCCCACGATCCATTGGCCTTCTGCCCACGCACAAGCGTGTTGGCACAATTTTCGTACCAGTTGATCGTACCGAAGTATTTGTACCCACTAGCCACGCCGATGCGTTCGATACCATAGAGCGTGTACGGGTCGGATCCGACTTTAGAGAAATTCGCCACCATCCAGTCAAGCCCCAGTTCAAGCTCTTTGTCCTTAATGTTGCCCGTGCAACGCAGGCCCGCTTCGGCATGGACGTAATCCTGCGCGATGAAAAGCGTGGCGATTCCCGCGGCCGTCATAGAAGCAGTCACCGGACGCTTGTCACTGGCCTTCAAGTCATACGACCATCCGCCAGATTTGTCCTGCGACTCTCGCCACACCGAATCAATCGTCTTCCAATACTGCCCCGGCACTTCAAGGCCGGCCCGCTCGCAGGCCCAGGCGCCCAGCACCCCATACTGACTGCAACTGTGGTCCATTCCGCTGCCTTTTGGGCTGTAATGATAGAAGCCCCTGGTCGGTCCCTGCTTACGCATGCCATCGAAAAGGATCTTGAAATCGTTCTTGACGACTTCCTTTATTTCAGAGGTTTGGGGAATGAACAGCGCCACCTGGCACTTCATGGCCAGTGCATAAGTGCCGGTGATCGGGGCTTTCATCAGCCAGTCAATCGCGGACTTCATCCGGGGGTCTTGATAGCTTTGGCCTGAGGCCAGCAGCGCATAAGTGGCGATTGCGGTCAGCCCGCCCTTCTGATCCTCGCGGGGGTCCTTCTCCGAGCCTTCCCAAGTCCCATTCACCTGCTTGCTCAGCAGATAATCCTTAGCCTTCTTGACGGCATCGGCAACCTGCTGCGGGGTGGCGGCAACGGCTGGCGCGACCAGGGCGCTCAGCCACGCGGTCAAAATCAACATGACGGCGTAAATTCGTGTCAACTTCATCGGACCTCCAACTAGTTGGAACCAGCGCTGAACAAATACATCGGCCGCGAAGAACTGCGGAGCAATTGCTCGATGTCGAAATTCAAATTTACGTTGACTGTTGTGCCCGGCGCAAGCGACTGGCTTTGGGCAGGGAACGAGCTATTGGCACCGAGCATTTCCAGAAACGAATTCGGCTCTTCGTATCGCACCACCGAAGGGTTTTTTAAGCCGGCCGCAGATTTGGCATAGGCCCAGGCGTCTGCCGGAAAACCGATCTGATCGACTAATCCCATTTTTACTGCCGTCGTGCCCTTGAAAATTTTCCCGCTGGCCACTTCATTGATTCCCCCGGGGACCGTTAATTTGGCCAAGCGCGCATCGGCGACGACGTTCTTGAAATCCTGCACCGAGGCGTCGATCACTTCCTGAAAATACTGCGTTTCGGCGGCGGTTTCCGGGCGCAATGGCGAACCGGCGGTTTTGAAATCCGCGCCGGTTGAGTGCTGCGACGTGTCTTGAATCCCCCACTTTTCGGCCAGTTTGCTCAGATTAAACTTAGGTAAAACCACGCCAATGCTGCCGGTGAGCGTCGTCGGCTCGGCAAAAAGCCAGTCGCCGGCGCAGGCGACGTAATACCCCCCGCTGGCCGCAAGGCTGCGCATGGAGACGACGACGGGGACGCCGTGGTCCAGCTTAAACGAGCGAATTCGGTGATAGATTTCGTCCGAAGCCGTGACCGTTCCGCCGGGCGAATCGATCTCGATCACCAGCGCCTTGACGTTCTTGTCTTGCTCCAGCTTTCGCATCACCTTGTCGAACTGGTCGTATGCCTTGGAATCGATCATCCCGCTGATCGGCACAACCGCGATCACCTGCGTGGCGTCGCCGTCGACGATCGTCTTGTGTCGCGCGTTGGTACCGCCCAGGATTCCCGCGAACGCGATCAGGTAGATATTCAGCAGCAGGGACAGGCCGAAGATCGTCGTTGCCAGGGTCATGAAGATCGCCCGGGCGAAGCTTTTCTCTCGTGGTGGGGGCGGAAAAAAGCCCGGCGGGGGCAACATCATTTGTGGAAATCCTGGCCCACCCATTCCGCGCGGAGGCGGAGGCATCGCGCCCGGTGGCATCGGCGGAGGAGCCCATCCCCCACCGCCCGGAGGAGTGTTCGGGGGCGGCGGAGGCGTAAATGCTCCGCGGGGATCGACAGGAGGCTGACCGCTTGGTGGTTCTGGTGTCATGGCTTCCACTATCTTATGGAAAGGAGACGCCCGATGCCACAAATCACGCGGATTTTGAACCGCGCGACGCTCAGGGATGATTCATCATGAAAGTCGCGGTGTTGGCAAAATAGGGGAGGAGAATCGCCCTGAGGGGTTCGGAGACGCCCGTTTCGTCCAGGGCCTGCGTCATCAATTCCATCCAACGATTCCGGGCGTGGATATCCACTTTAAATGGCGCGTGCCGCATGCGCAAGCGCGGATGGCCGCGCTGCTGGCTGTACGATTGTGGTCCCCCGAACCGCTGGATAAGAAATGCCCGCAGCCGCTCCTCAGCCTCGTGCAGTTCGTCCTTCGGGTACATCGGGCCGAGGATGTCATCCGTGGACACCTTGCGATAGAACGCCGCCACCAGCCGGCCAAAGCCGTCCGCGCCGATCGTCGGAAAAACCTCTTCTTCCTTCATGTCACGCCTTCATTGCTGAGATTCGATCAAGGGGTTTGGGGGAACGTCGGCCGGATGTTCCCGTCTTTGAAGCACCACCCATTTCGTTCCCACCCCATGGTATCATGCCTCGGTGGGCGATGACCACCCGGTACGGGGATCATGCGGCCGACGATCGACGAGGGGACAGCCGGGCGAGACGTACTTTGCGCAAGCAATACGTGCGCCGCGCCGCGCTAAGCCGCAGGCAACAACAGCGTCGGCCGGGCCTCGTTCGGCGCTTCGATCAGCCGGCTCACCGCGTATTTCCCGTTCGTCTCGGGCAGATACCGCCCCGCGTTCACTTCTTCCATCCACCGGTCGCGCAGTTCCCGCGCCGCGGCGATCAGCCTGGGGTCGCATTTGATCTTCGGCGGCGGGGCCTTCACGATTTGCTTTTGCACCGGGCTCGCTTGCACCTGTTCCGGGGTCCTCCTGGGCGCACCGAATAAAGCGCGATTCCTCAGCGGTTGAGGTGGACCGGAAGCGCCGGCCAACTTTTTGACAACGGCCTTCACCTTCGGCTCTTCTTGTTCCACCGCGCCTGCGGCAGGCAGGATCACCGGCATCGCCTCGCGCCAATGCATCCCCGGCGGAATGGGCAACACTAAGCGATCTGCCCGCATCGAACCTTGATCCGTCTTACTTGGAAACCACCACGGCGTCTGCTCGTCCCCCGCGCGAATTCGCTTCTGCCAGAAAATATGCACGCGAGGGTTCAGGGTTCGGGGTTCGGGGTTCAGCGAAGACGGGAGCGGTCCATTGCCTGAACCCTGAACCCTGACCTCTGAACCCTCTCCTGACCCCTGAACCCTGAACCCTTTCTTTCCCTTCTTCATCGACCCAGTCCGAAACGCGATCGGCACAAACCCCAGCGACTCCCAGAAGTAATTCGCCGCCAGGTCCTGCGCGCACCAGCAGCAATACAACCGGCATCCATACGCGCTGCGTTCAAACACCGCCTTCACCAGCGCCGCCCCCACCAGCTTGCGTTGATCCCCCGGCGTCACGCACAGTTGATAGATCACGCCCAGTTCATCCCGCTTCAGATACCGATCGCGCGAGATGCAATACCCCACGCACCCGGCTGTCCCAGCTAAGCTGGCGACAGCCATCCTCTCCTCTGCCACCAAAACGCCCCCCATCGCAATGTATCCTTCAAACTGCTTCGTCGGAAAATACCCCAGGGCCTTGTTGTTCTGTTTCTGTAACCCATCCAGGAAGGGCAGATCGTTCACCGTTGCTACACGAATATTGATCGCCACGTTCGGCGCGGGCAGCGGTGTCAACGCTGACGAGGATGTGATGATCTCATTCATGGGTCAATTCCCTCTGCGTGGGGTGGGCACCGCCCACTATTGAATGACGTTGGCCGCGTCCACCCTGCACAGCTCACGGCGTCCTCACCGGATAATCGCTCACGCCGGCCCACACGGCAGCGTCGTAGGCGGCACAGATGCCGTTGTCGCTGCCGGCGTCCAGCAGAATGCCCGGCTCGGGGCTAATGCCTTCACGGACCAGGGCGATCTGCACGGTTTGCGGATCGACCAGCGCCGCTTCGCCGTCGCCGATCCACCGCCCCGGCGACTGCTCCCCGTCGGCCACGACGATCGTGCTGACGATCAGGTGTTCGATGCTGATGGGACGATCGAACGCCAGCTGCACCGACGTGCCCATGTCATACAGCGCTGACAGGAGTGTCAGCGCCACGGGTGTCGTCGTCGTCGCCGTATTCTTTCGTTTCCGCCGCACGCGCTTCTTTACGGGAAGAATGGTTGGGGTGCTCATGAGAACCTCTCAGGTATACAGATTCGCTTTGCGAAATGCGGAATGAGAAACGATCAATGCGCGAGATAACGTCTCCTCAATTCAACATTGATCTTTCCTCATTCCGTAATAGCGTCCCTCACGCGGCCACCTTCGTGGGGGTCGTTTGCGTCACGCTCGCGGTGCCGGACTTGCCGAACTTCACCGTGTATGCCGCCCACGGTCCGACCCCGGTCGAGCGCACCGCCTGCAACTCGTAAACCACCACCGACGAACCTGCCGGCAGGCTGGTGTCGGTGAAAGTCTTCGACCCGGACCCACCCAGGTACTCCATCGCGTTCGTGCCGATGGTCCTGAAAACTTGATAGAGGGTGCCGGTTGTGCCGGATGGATTTTGGCACTTCCACTTCAACGAGACATTGCCCTGCTCGTCGAGTGTGGCGGCGACTTTATACGGCTGACCCGGGTCGCCCGCCGGAGACGGCGTGGCCGGCGGCGGGATCTTGGCCAGCGTATACACGCCGTCCCCCGTCGTCTTCGCCGCGGCGCGGATCTGATCGATGATGGCCGAACCAGACAGGTTCATCGCGTCGACCGCCTGCATGAAGACCTCGGTCGCGTTCTTCGCGTCCATCTGCGCCTGCTGCTGCGCGTCAAACGCCGTACGGGCCGCGGTACATCGCGTACCCAGCACGGTGACGGCGGCCGACGTTGTGCCTATCGCCGTGCTGTTTTCGGTCCACGTTTCGAGATGGTCCTGGAAAAATTGCAGCCGATCCAGGTACTTACTTGGAACTACTGACATAGGAAACTCCTATTTCACAAGATGCTCCGGCATCCCGCGTGCGATCCCATCGATCGTCGTGTTGCCGTTGTGTTTGTCACACACCAATCGATTCGGCAAACCCTTCAGGCGACTTAACCCGCATCATCAGAATATTTGGAAGATTCGGAACATTCGCCAGGTCCAATAGAGAAATCGCGCTTCTACGACCGATTTCGCCATTCCCCCGCCCCCACACGTCGCATCCATGCCATCAAACGGCCCGTCTAGTGGCATGGATTGAGCATCTAGTGGCATCGACGGGGCATAGAATGGCATCGATGGAGCGTGGAATGGCATCCACAGGGCATAGAGTGGCATCGATTGGGCATCGCGTGGCATCGATGTGGCGTGGAATGGCATCGACGGAGCATCCGATGGCACGGATGCGATGCCTTCCGCAGGTTGAAACCTGCCCTACCGAACTCGGATTGGTGCCAATTCAGCCCGGATTGGCACTGAACGGAGTACGCCAGGACGGAAATCAAGGTGACCCGCTTTCGGTCCTTAGAATGTCGACCCCTCGGAATTCTCTGTGCTTTCTTCGTTCGGCCTGTAAATCCAGCTCCGAGACAAAAGGGAACTCACTACCGAATCACTGGGGTCGCCGGTGCGGTTCTTTAGTCCAAGCGTTAGCCGATGCTCACGGCCATCAGAGAGTATGGGAAGCATCTCCTCTGCCAGCGGTGCATGGCGCCTGACATAACCATGTAATGAATCACCATCATTGGAAACAAGCCGCAGGGAAATCCACGATGTTTGGTTTTCCCGAAAACGACCATAGTAATCTGGCGATAATTCTGCCGTGACTCGCGCCACAACTTCCTCATTGCTGCCAAGGGAAAGGTACGACTTAGGCGGCACACTCCAAAGCCCCACACTAGCCTCCCACTCCAATAGCACAGTTCGCTCATGAATGTCGAAGTAGAAAACGCTAGCAGCCGTTCTCCGGCTTGCGCGTATGTCGACCGCGACTCGCCATGATTCACCCTCTATCCGATCCATTGAGCGAACACGAACTCTACTAACCGGCTCGAGCATACGTTCTCCGTAGTGTTGTCGAAGCGTCGGCAACAACGGTTCGCCAGTCGTCGTGTGGGACCAACGGTCGCTGAATGGCGTGTTGAGGTAGGCGAGGAGAACCCGCTCAACCTCCGGTACATGTGCAGTGTAAGTTAGAGTTGTGCGCTCTAGATGAGGACTTGTGAGAAACACGGGCACGTCCTTATCCGGAAAGCTGTTTAGGTCGAGAGTCGTGCAACCAAGATCAAATGCGGTCCGGAAGTCTGTACCGGCAAAGACCGCATCATAGAAGGAAACAGAGAACGTCCGCGCCGAGTCATCCCCGATCGGAGCCCGCATTCCGATCACATAGTCAATCTCTGCGCGGATTGCGTCTGCTTGGGATTCCGAATAACAGGCATTCAAGAAAACGCACTTCAGGTCGTTTCGGAATATATGGAAGAGCCGCGCGATCGGCTGGATATCAGGTGCATGGCTATCCCCGCCTTCCGTCTCAAAGCACAGGCCTGTTTCATCGCCATGACCTGCAAAGTGGACTATGGCAGGTCTGTGATCCAGGAGAGCACGACGCAGGTCATTGACCGTTGCAGCCGGGTTAGTCTCAATCCGCCATTGCTCGCGGTTCTTCGAACGCTGTAGCGCTTGCCGAATTTCGCGCTCTTCGGCCCCAAGACGAAGCCTATCCTGATCGACTGGACTCGCAGAAACAATTAGAACTGTTGGCACGGATCGCGTCCTTCAAGCCTCGAATGGTTACTTTCCATCTAGGCATCTCGCTTTGCACTCACATTTATGCCAGATCAATGTGGGCACTGCGCGCCTACGGGGCTACCGGGCTCGCCCTGCATGATCAAAAATGAACCGCGAACGGAAAATGAGTCAACCGACGAGTAAAGTCCGCATCGGGCACCTGCCGGCCACGTGATTTTCCACGCATGTGTTCTTTCGTCTCTTGAAACACGCTCTTCACATCGATAGTACTGTTAGCAGGTATGTCGGCAGCAAAGTTTTCGCCACAGGCGATTAAAGCCTGTGAAAATGATCCTTTGTCAGCGGCAGTTTGGCCTTCCGAACAAGAATAGAGCACAACACGACCGGGGGCAGTAGCCTCTATTGACCGTTCAAATAATTGCCGTGCAACATACCGATCAGTAGCGGCGCCCGATAGTTCTAATTTGGCGGCGGCGGCTTTGATCATCCGCTCTTCAACCACGACGACCTCTCGGCACGCATCAACAATCACCAACATCCGTTTCGCGGAGCAATCGAGTTCGGAAATCTTCAGTTCACGATGGTCGTTCAGTTCAACGCAAGTTTCGCAGTTTGCTCCTTCGTGCTTATGGCATCCATGTCCAGAGAACGCGACGAAAGCGAAATCCGCATCGCTCATGTCTTTCAGACAAGCGGACACCTGATGGGACCAAGGGGTAGATAGTAGCGTGATCTCGCTCCGCTCCCACGCCCCGCCAATTGGGGATACCAAGAAGTTGAACCATTTTTTCGCATCGGCAGCAGCGCCCGGGAGGGGACCGCTCTTTGTATTGGACGATTCGATAATCAATGCTCCAAGTTTCATTGCTCGCCGTCTCCCTGAATTGGTATAGCCTTATTGATGAAAGCAACAAACTCCTTTTCGTACCCAACCTCGTTCTTCAGATCGCGAAACCACCATGCGCGATGCGCCTCGATCAGCTCCTCGTAAAAGATGATCTCCTTCATTTTGTCGGTATCGCCCGCATAGTAATCCCACACTCGATAGATCAGGTTGAAAACGAAACAGCAATAGAATTCGTAACGATTGCGAGCCACGTCGGGAGTATTCAGGTTGTTCCAATCTCGGCAAAGCGCTTCAGTTTCAAGTTCTGGATGCTCGATTCCTATCCGAATAAGCTCATCGACTTGCCGTTCCAAGGCCGTCCTTTGAGCAAACCGGCTCTGTCTTTTAGAGAGAGATACCGCGATCGCAGTTGAGATGAGAACAGAAGCAATCCCAGTGACTAGATTCCCTAGGCCGTCGCTCGTGAGCCCCGACCGCATGTTAGCGGGCGTTTCACCTAGCAATCGCAATATGTCTAAGTAAGCCATTTAACCCCTGTAAGACAAAGGGTCGGGCGTGCTGCAACGTCCAACCCGCTGACATCTTATTCTACAAGAGTGCACCTTCATGTCCAGAACGCGAGATCGGACGTGGAAGAGGGGACTGACGTCGCAAGCCACCCGCCCCTCCCCAAAACGCCGCAGGCGTGACGGATCTCCGTCACGCCTGCAGTTTCAATTCAATCCAGCAATCGAATTACTTCTTATAGAACCCCGGCAGCGGCTTGCCGAGCTTTTCCCACTGCTTGATCACGGCTTCGGCCTTGCCGGCGCTGTTCAGCACGTTGGCTTGCAGCTTGCGGCGGACCATGCCGATGATTGCCTCGCGGGCGGGGCCAAGGTAATTGCGCGGATCGAACTCGGCAGGCTTGGTGGCAAACACTTCGCGGATCTTGGCGGTCATGGCCAGGCGAAGATCGGTATCGATGTTGACCTTGCACACGCCGTACTTGGTCACGGCCATGTTGATCTGCGCTTCGGGCACGCCCTTGGCATTGGGCATTTTCCCGCCGTACTTGTTCACCAGGTCGATGAACTCCTGCGGCACGCTGCTGCTGCCGTGCATGACCAGCGGAAGACCCGGACAGGTCTTCATGATCTGCTCGATCTTGTTAAACGCCAGCTTGGCTTCGTGCTTGAACTTGAACGCCCCGTGGCTGGTGCCAATGGCAACCGCCAGCGAGTCGGTGCCGGTACGCTTGACGAAATCCTTCGCCTGCTCCGGATCGGTCAGAAATTTTTCGACGTTCTTTTCATACTCGGCAGCGTCGAGGCCAACGACGTCCTCTTCTATCCCTCCGAGCATTCCCAGTTCGGTTTCCACCACCACGCCGGCGGCGTGGGCGTGCTTCACGGCCTCGGCCGAAACCTTGATATTCTCTTCGTAGGAATGATGCGACCCGTCGATCATCACACTGGTGAAGCCGTCCTTGATGCACGTATCGACGAGTTCCACCGTATCGCCGTGGTCAAGGTGAATCGCGATGGGCAGCCAGGGATATTCCGCGACGGCGGCGTCGATGATCGCCTTCAGATAGCTCATCTTGGCGTACTTGCGCGCGCCCTTGGAAATCTGGAGAATAAGCGGGGACTTCTCGGCGGCACAGGCCTCGATAATGCCCTGGCAAAGCTCCATGTTGTTCACGTTGAACGCGCCAACGGCAAACCCGCCATCATAGGCAAGGTCGAACATCGGCTTGGTAGTCATTAATGGCATAACGTAGCTCCTTTATTTCGACCGAAGCATTCGGTCGAGGGCGTATTTCTAAGGATATCACCATCCGAAGTAAAGCCGGGGAGGGGCTTCTGCGGGCATTTCATGCCCGTTCAGTGCATATCCGCACCAGCGATGGGTTGATATCACCTTCGCGCGGGGTCCCGACGCTTCACTTCTTCGTCGCCGAAATGACGCCACCGGCGATGCGTGGTCCGCTGTTGCCTGATGGCTGGCCAGTCAGATCATCAACTCCGCCGTGCAGGATGATGGACTTGCCGAGGATATCATTCGGCTGGCCGGTGCCCATGCTCAGGCCGCTCAGCGTCAGTTCAAGGTGGGCCGTGCCGGATTCATCGGCCTGCACGTTGCCCAGATCGCCGGCGTGCGAGGCTTCACCGGGCGCGCCGTGTTTATGCTTGCCGGGGTTGAAATGATCGCCGGCGCTTTTCAAATCCGGTGCGCTCAGGTCGCCTTTTTCATGGATGTGAAAACCATGCTTAGAGTTGGGCTCCAGACCGGTGATGTCCGCAACCA
The DNA here is from genome assembly GCA_038234815.1 of Tepidisphaerales bacterium. Taxonomy (GTDB): domain Bacteria; phylum Planctomycetota; class Phycisphaerae; order Tepidisphaerales; family Tepidisphaeraceae; genus JBBQSU01. Next base: position 28,044 of record JBBQSU010000026.1, read on the forward strand.
CCTTGACCTTGTTGTCGTCAAGCTTGGTAAATGTCACGTTGCCGGTGATGCCTTTCGTCGCGGGCTGTGTGCTGGCCACCTTCGACGGCTTGAGGACCGAAACCGCAACAGTAGTCATGGCCCGCGTGGCCGGACTGGGCAGTTTCACCGCATTTGAACTGGCGTTCGATCGCTGGGTGGTGGGGGCCGGAACCGCTGCGACGGGCTTCTTCGGGGTTTCTGCCGGGGCGGGGTTGGCCGGTTTTTCGGAATCGTTTTTTGTCACCGGAGCAGTCGGCCGAGTTGCATTGGCCATCGGCTTTTCCGCCGTGGCTGATTTCATAACCGGCGTCACGGGTTTTGATTCTTCGATGATCGATGACGATTCCTTTGCAGGTTGGGCAGTCACAGGCCCCACCGCCGGCTGAGTGGCAGGTGATCCGTGCTGCGTTGCCTGCTCTGGCCCCTGCATCGGCGCAGACATTTTCTTGCCACCAGACTGACACCCAAGCCCGATTGCCGCCAGCGTCACGACCGCGATTGACATGTACTTCATAACCATCTCCAAAGTTAAGTTGTTCGAAAAGGAAAATTCTTCCCGTTAGAGTATATCGAGGAACGCAAGCAATGTTGACCTCAGGCATCTCCTTAAATGTACTTTTGCTAACAAGATTCTCGAATACGACATCCCCGCGATGCGGAAAGCCCATGTGGATCGCGCCAAGGCCTGGAGCCTGGCACAAAAAGATCAACCGCGCACAGGAAAACCCGCGCGCGGTTGAGTGTGTGTGTCCAGTCGTCCGGCTTAGACCAGTGGTGACACCGTTCCCAGAATCTGTCCGGCAATGGCGAACTTCTTGATCTGCCCTGCGGTGATGCTGGCACCGGCTTCCACCGAAACTGGCTGGCCAGTGATGGTCAGCGAGTTGATCACGCCGGGCGTGGTCATCGCCGTGCCGTTGCGAACAATTCCGCCAATCTTCACCGTTGAGAAGCTGCCTGCGGTGATGCTGGCCGGTGCCACGCCGTCGGCAGTGTTATCGTCGCCAAGCGAACCGGCCGACAGCGATTTGATATCGCCAGCGGCGGTCACGGCGGAGTTGCCGAGAATCGCGCCGGTCACACTCACCGTGCCAAATATCCCGGCGCTGATCGATGTGGTGGCGGTCGAGCCACCGATGCTTCCTGCGAACAGCTTATCGATCGCCCCGGCGGTCGTGAGGCTCACGTCACCGAAGATGGCATTGGCCAGCTTGACGAGTTTGAACCGTGCGGCTGTGAGACTGGTCGCAAGTGTGCTGCCATCGATATTGAAGGCTTGCAGATTGTCAATTGACGTCGCGGCATTGAACGACGTTCCACCGAGGATCGACCCACCGGCTTTAACCATAAGGAACCGATTGGCGATGAAGCTAATGGGATCGACATTGTTGCCAATGTTGCCCGTGGCCATAACCTTTAACTTGGTGGAGGCCGGGGCGTTGATGCCGGCAAATATGTTACCGATGGCGGTGTTGTTCTTGTCGGTTCGGCGTACGTCCACCATACCGACCATCCCCACCGTGCTGGAAATCGAGCCGGTGGTGGACACGTTGCCGTTTATGATACGGAGCAATTTGAAATCGTAGCCCGCGCTGATGGGCGCGTTCAAACTGCCGCCATAGAGCAGGATCGATCCGATCTTCTGGCCGACAGTGATCGCGCCGTTAATTAGACCCGCCGACGGGTCAAACCCGCCTTCGGCCATCACCTTCATTGTGCCAATGGATCCACCGACCGAAATGGTGCCGTCGATCCGGCCAACGATGAAGGCCGACTTGAGGTCGCCACTTACGGTCAAATTCAGCGCCATTACCGATCCGTCGGTCTTTTTATCGGTTCCCACTTTAAGGGATGCCAGATTACCCGTGACGGTGAGGGATTCGCCCGTGACACCCAGGCTGCCCAGGGCCTCGATAGTGCCCACGCTGCCGTTGATCGTGAGCGACCCGCCCGTAAGCGATCCGCCGAACTTCAGTTTGCTCAGCACGGTGTTGGTGGTACCAGCCAGACCATCGACATTGATGTTGCCGGTGATGCTACCGTCCACATTGATCGTGCCGATCTTATTGGTGGCGCTGATATTGCCCACGAGATTGCCGTGGATATTGAGAATACCGATCCGGCCGTTGGGACCGGACGCCCGGATGTACGAATCGGGAGTGCCGTCAGCATTCAGGGTGCCATAGTTGCCGTCGATAGTGATGGTGCTGATCGGTCCAGCGATGCTGATACCCGTGCGTGAGGCATCTTTGCCCGGCTTGAACGATCCCAGCTTGCCGGTCGTCAATTGCAGGCCATTGATGACGTCGGTGGTCGTCACGCTGCCGATGCTGTTGGCGAAGCTGAACTGCATGGGGAACGTCGGATCCCCGACGGCCGGCAGGGCTTCACTGCCCCCCGCCGGCGTGGTCACTCCGCGGATGGTTCGGGCGGAAACCGAGCCGAGGTTGCGAGAGCCTGAGGCGTACACATTTTCGATCGCCCCGCCTTCGGTCACACTGGGAATAATGGGCGCACCGGACGACGTGCCGAGATTGGCATGGAGATCGGTCAATTGGTTAGGCTCGAAGCCGATCATTGGATCGAAAGCATTAATCTCGCTTTCTCGCACGGATTGGTCGTAAGTCGCGGTGCTGATGGCGTCGCTGTGATTGGACGCATTGAAGCCCGCCATGCTGGTGCCGGCACGGAAGATCGTGTTGCGAATGCCATAGCCACCGGCGTTGATGACCGAAGCAAACTGCCCACCCGGCGGAGTGGCGAAGTAGCTTTCGAAAATGCCAAATCCGTTGACGTCGATCTTGTTGAAGTTGTAGGCACCAAAGAAGCTGCCGATGATTCCACCTTTGCCCGTGACGGCGATGGAATTGATCGACGCCACGGGGCGTTCCTGGGTGTCGATCTGAGCCGGGTTAGCCAACACATCGCCGGCCTCAAGCCC
>JBBQSU010000027.1:0-30688 GCA_038234815.1 Tepidisphaerales bacterium
AATCAGTTTCAGGTGAATGATAAGGCGGGATTTACCTTCGCTGCGGCGCTTCGATCCCTGCTGCGCCAAGACCCGGACATCATGATGGTCGGCGAAGTCCGTGATGCCGATACGGCGCGCCTTGCTACGCAGGCCGCGCTGACCGGACACCTGGTCCTTAGTACGTTGCACACCAACGACGCGCCCGGTGCGGTCACCCGATTGTACAACATCGGCATCGAGCCTTATCTGGTTGGCGCGACACTCAACGGCGTGCTGGCGCAGCGGCTGGTGCGCAAGCTGTGCCAGGTATGCAAAGAGCCTTACGAGCCGACGATCAATGAACGACGGCAAATCGAAAAGCACGTCGGACCGATTGAAATGTTGCATCGTCCCAAGGGCTGCCCCCGATGCAAGAATCTCGGGTATTCCGGTCGAATCGGCATTTATGAACTGCTGGTGCCCGATGACGTGATGATGGAGAAGATCAGCAACGGCGCGGCGCTTCAGGAACTGCGTGAGCTTGCCCGGCAAAGCGGGATGAAGCCGTTGCGTAGCGACGGTTTGGAAAAGGTGAAAGCGGGCATCACCACGATCGAAGAAATCTTTCGAGTGACGGCGTAAAACATGCCGACGTTTGCATACACCGCCCGTGACGCATCGGGAGCCGCAGCGAACGGCTCGCTGGTGGCCCTGTCCATTATCGAAGTAGGAAAAACCCTGCGGGCCGAGGGAAAGTATCCGACTTCGATCCGCGAGAGTGAGGACCCGGCCGCGCGTGTGGTGATTGCGGCACGAATCGGCCCGCAAGGCATCAAGATCCCCCGGCCGCAGGTTATACAAATCTCGCAGCAACTTGCGATTATGCTCGAAACCGGGGTGACTATCAGCGATGCGTTGGACTGCATCGCCCAGCAGACGATCGATCCGAAGATCAAGGCGCTGGTGAGCGGGCTTTCCGGTGACGTACAAGGTGGCACCGATTTCAGCGCGGCCCTGCAAAAGCATCCGCGGAGTTTTCCGATGCTGTACATCGCCCTGATTCGTGCAAGTGAAAAGAGCGGGATGATGGGCAAACTGCTCCTGCGGGCAACGAATTATTTGCGCGACGAAGCCGAGATCATCCGGCGCGTTCGTGGCGCGCTCACCTACCCTGCGATCATGCTGGCGTTCGCCACTTCCACGACCCTGTTTCTCCTCACCTTCGTGCTGCCGAAATTCACGGCGATTTATGCTCAAAAGGGTGCAGCACTGCCCGTGCCTACAAAAATCCTCATGCTCGTCAGCAACGGCCTGATTTCGCACTGGCTGCTCGCGATCTCGGGGCTGAGCATCGTAACGATCTCGGCCTTTATGTACGGTCGAACCGACTCCGGCCGCAGAACGCTGCACCGGCTGCAGTTGGGCATTCCCCTGATAGGCCCGCTGTTCAAGAAGATGCATCTGGCCCGCGGACTGCGCATGGTGGGGACGATGTCGGCGGCGGGGATCAACCTGGTCGATGCCGTCGCCACCGCGCACGATCTCTGCCCAAATACCTGTTACAAACAACTGTGGCTGAAAGTGCAGGATCAGATCACTGCAGGCAAGCAGCTCTCTGAACCACTCTTTACCAGCCGGCTTGTCCCGCGCAGTGTCGCGCAGATGATTCATAGCGGGGAAAAGAGCGGAAAGCTCGCGTTTGTAATGGAGCAGGTTTCCACGTTCAGCGAAAAGGAATTGAAGGAAACCATCACCGAATTGACGCGCTTTATCGAGCCTGCGATGATCGCGGTCATGGGTTTGATCATCGGTTCGATCACGCTGGCTTTGATGCTGCCGATCTTCACCATCAGCAAAGTTCTCGCCCATTAACCACTGATGAACCGCAAGTCCTACAAGGCGATCGCGAAGTATTACGACGCCGAAAACGAGCGGCACGAAATGCTTCAGCAGGACGTGCCGTTTTTCCTGGCGCATCTGCCACGCCGCACGCAGAAAGTGCTGGAACTGGCGGTGGGGACGGGCCGCGCGGCCATTCCGATCGCACAGGCGGGGCACCGCGTGGTGGGGATCGACTACGATCCGGCCATGCTGGAGATTGCCCGGAGCAAGCGCGACTCGGTAGGCCTGACGGATCGGCAGTTGCGGTTGCTCTCTGGCGACGCGCTGCGGTTTGATCTCGGCGAATCGTTTGGCTGGATCGCGGTTTTCTTCAATACGTTTCTGGCGTTTACTTCGACCGAGCAGCAGGACATGGTGCTGCAGAATCTCCGGCGACACCTGCGGTCTGGTGGACGGCTCTGGATCGACGTGTTTCAACCCAATCTGGCGCTGCTGATGGCGGAAAAATCCACGGGGCTGGAACCGGGCACCTTCTATCTCCCCGAACTCGGCCGCACGGTATTCCGAACCACGGACATCCGGCGAGGTGCTGCCGAGCAGGTGCAGCAAGTGACTTTCAACTACCGCTGGTTTGACGCTAAAGCTCGACTGCATGTCGAGAAAACCGAATTCGATCTGACGTACATCTTCCCACGAGAAATGCGGCTGCTGCTGGAACGCAACGGCTATGCGATCGAGGCGATGTACGGCAACTACGACGGCTCGATAATCACCTCCGAATCTCCGCGAATGATCACCTGCTGCAAGTTGGCCTGAAGCGCGTATAATCGCGGTTTTGGAGACCTGAGCATGAGTGAAAGCGCCGTTCATCCCCACTCCTCCGGCCGAAGCGCCGCCGCAGACGCGCCGGCCATTCAAAGGCAACTGGTCAACTTCGCGTGCTACAAGCTCGATCCGGCGTTTCGCCGATTGAGCGAAGCCGAAAAGACCGAGGCCCGCGCGGAATTTATTTCCGCCGTCGAGACGAAGGTGCCGGGGCTGCTGGTTCTCAGCTACAGCACCATCGGCATGCGCTCCGACACCGACTTCATCCTCTGGCGCATCAGCCCATCCAGCGACGATTTCCAAACCCACTCCGCGGCGATCAATCGCACGCGCATGGGCGGCTTTCTCTCCACCCCGCATAGTTTTCTGTCGATGACCAAACGCAGCATGTACATCGACAAGCTCGACCCATTTCACACGCCCGAGAGCCGCACGCACGTGATCCCCGGAAAGCGCAAATACCTTTTCATTTATCCATTCGTTAAAACCCGCGAGTGGTATCTGCTGCCCATGGAAGACCGCCAGGCCGTGATGGACATTCACATCAAGGTCGGCAACGAATTTCCCAGCGTCAAACTCAATACCACGTACAGTTTCGGCCTGGACGATCAGGATTTTGTCGTCGCCTTTGAGACCGACATCCCTGCGGATTTTGTCGACCTGGTGATGAAGCTCCGCGAAACGCGCAGCAGCCTGTATACCCTTCGCGATACGCCGATTTTCACCGCGGTGCAGGCACCGGTGGCGAAAATTCTCTCGCAACTTTTTTAGCGTGCGCCGACTGACTGGTCGCCGAGCCACGAAAACTTAATGTCTCTCCAATCCTCCATTGATCGCGTCGCTGCCCGATCGGCTGAGCTGCGCCATCGCCTGCACCAGATTCCCGAACTGGGCTACGAAGAATTCGATACTGCAGCGGCGATCCGGGCAGAATTGTCTCGGCTGAAGATTGATTTCGTGGCCGGTGTGCCGGGCGCGCCAACTGCGACCGTCGCGTGGATCGGTGACATTTCCAAGCCGTGTATTGCGCTCCGGGCTGATATCGACGCGCTGCCCATCGAGGAGCGCACCGGCCTGCCGTATGCCAGCGCTCGGCCCGGACGGATGCACGCCTGCGGGCACGACGGCCACACCGCCACACTGCTCGGCACTGCCGACGTGCTCAAAGCTATGGAACGCACACTGCCGGTTTGCGTGAAGTTTCTTTTTCAACCGGCCGAAGAGGGCGGCGGGGGGGCTGAAAAGCTGGTTCTGGCCGGCGCGCTCGACGGCCGGCTCGGGCCGAAGGTGCAGCGGATTTTCGGCCTGCACGGCTGGCCGGGATTGAAGGTGGGCACGATCGCCGGCAAGTCCGGCGTGCTGCTGGCCGCCACCGACACCTTTATCGTAACTTTCACGGGCAAAGGCTGTCATGGTGCCTTCCCTCATCTGGGTCACGATCCCATCGTCGCCGCCGCCGAAGCCGTGCTCAGTCTTCAGCAGATTGTCAGCCGCGAGGTGGATCCGCTTGAGTCGGTCGTCGTCACTGTTGGCCGGATTTCCGCCGGCACTGCGGTCAATATCATTCCCAATCAGGCGCGCCTCGAGGGCACGATCCGCACGCTGTCGGCGGGCACTCGCTCGCGGGTTTTCCAGGCCGTGCAGCGTCGCTGCACCGGCGTGGCGCAGGCGAACGGCTGCGCCGCGCGGGTCGATTTCACCGAAGGCTATCCCGCCACGATTAACGATCCTGCCACCGCAGATATTGTGGCCCAGGTGGCCCGGCAAACCTTCGGCCAGCACGGCTACTTACCAGTGCCTTACCCCAGCATGGGCGGGGAGGATTTCGCGTATTACGCCGAAAAAATTCCGGCTTGTTTTTTCTTCCTCGGGGTTCAGCCGGACGACCGGGATCTCTACCCGCCACTGCATTCGGATCAGTACGATTTCACCGACGCCGCCATCGCCGTCGGTATCCGCATGTTCTATGCCCTGGTGACCAGTGATCTATGCCGATCGTCCGGCTGAAAATCCCTTAGTTCTTCATCTCCGGGAAGATTCCCACCACCGGCAAGTGTCCCACCAGCGGGCGGGCATAGTCGATGAAGGCCTGCGTGATGTTGTTGCCGTTGCTGATGTACTTTGCGTCCAGATGCTTGGTCTCCCGGGCCACGTTCTTGATGCTGGTAAACGTGTGTTCGATGGCATAGGTCGATCCGGGCGTGCGGATCATCGCCACTGAGCCTTCAATGTTCTTCGGGTCAGCGCTGTAGCGAACCGCCAGCCGGCCCACCTCGCGGGCCTCGCGGGCGTCTACCTCGCTGGTCACACCAGCAAATGATCGCTGAAGGTATCCGAACGTATCGGCGCGGACGCGCAGCTTCTTGCCACCTGCCGGCGTTAGCTTGCGCGTAATCAGCCCGGTTAGGAAATCGCCCAGCGCACCCGTCCCCGAAAGCTGGATGTTCCCGTGCGAATCTTTTTCAACATTCGCGCTCATCGCCTCGGCCCAGGTCTTCCCGCCGGGCTGGCTCATGCCTTCGCTTACAGCGATCAGGCAGCGACCTTTTTTCTTATAGACCTCGTCTACGTCGGCCAGAAACTTCTCTTCGCTCAACGGGGCTTCGGGAACATAAATCAGGTGCGGGCCGTCTTCGTCATATTGGCGCGCCAGCACCGCCGCTGCGGTCAAAAATCCGGCGTGCCGGCCCATGATGACATCCACCTTGATGCCCGGGAGCGAGGCATTGTCATAATTGTCCCCCATCATGGCGCAGGCGACAAACTTCGCGGCCGATCCATAGCCCGGGGTGTGGTCGTGAACGCGCAGGTCGTTGTCGATGGTCTTGGGCACATGAAAAACGTGCAGCTCGTAGCCTTCGCTGGCGGCCATTTCTTGCACAATCCGCGCGGTGTCGGCCGAGTCGTTCCCGCCGATGTAATAGAAGTATCGCACCCCATTCTGCTTGAAATTCAGCATGATCTTCTTGCAGTAGTCGGCGTCGGGCTTGTCGCGGCTCGATCCCAGTGCGCTCGACGGCGTCTGGGCGATGCGCTCCAGCAGCTCGGCGGGGGTTTTGTTCAGCTCGATGTAGTCGTTGTTGATGATCCCGCGCACGCCATGGCGCGTGCCCAGCAGGCGGTCGATGTGACCGTGCTTGCGGGCTTCTTCGATGACGCCTACGAGGGACTGGTTTATGACGGAGGTTGGCCCGCCGGACTGACCGACGACGGCATTGCCTTTAATTGCTGACATAACGATTGCTCCTGTTAAGAATAACACGGCACGGTCCGGTGCCGAGTGGGGGCATGATAGGGGATGCGAAGGCGCGTTCAAGACTGCTCGGGGGGTTTCGCATGGCCCGGGGTGCAATAGCCCCCGGTTGGCTGCCGGGCGTCGCGCTGCAGGCACCCCAACTTCGGCTCGCCGGTGCATCTGACCCGCCCGATTGGCCCGGCACACTTGTTGGAAGGTGCGCTGAATGTGATCCGCGACAGGTAATGGCCCCGATATTTCGTTGTAAAGCTTTATATGATAATAAATTACGCGAGTGATCCTGTCTGACAAAAAGTTCAAAAAGGGGGTCCAAAGGGGGTCCCAAAGAGGTCCCTTTGGGGTCCCATGAGGTTCCGAGCGCGTTCAACCCCCTGAAATTCGGACCCCACTTTTTTGATCGACCCAGACCGACGGTTGTAGGTCGGGCTTGGGAGGACGATTTGGGCATCGCCGCGGAATGGTCCGGAACGTTGAGAGCAAGTTGTAACAGCGCCCCCTCGCCACCGTTAGATGTCCGCAGTGTACGCTCCGCGGGCAAGCGCCGGCGGCTAACGAGACGACCGAAACGATCCGTCTGAGCTTTGGTCATAATATAGTCCTCTACCCTGAGGGTCATAGTTGCGCAAATTGGCGCCAATTCGCGCATCTTGGAGCACCGCAAAATGCAATTAACCTCCTGATGAGAAAGGGGTTATAAAAATTTATAGAATTTTTGAAAAAGGTCAAAACTTGGTGCGCATTTGTGCACCAATTTGCGCACCAAATCTCCGTGTCGACCCCAGATGAAGAGAAACTCGTCCGCGGAGGGACACCGACAAAGGGCCAAAGGCCGCCCCGGCCCGCGACGTCCGAGGAGACGCCCGCGGCCCGGCGACATACCGCGCCCGGTGCTCGCGGCCGGGCGAAGCCAAACCCTCCCCAATGGGCCGCGACGCTGTCTGTCCAGACCCCATTCATGTCCCCGATTTGAACATTAGGTTGTCGGGCCAAGTTGTTCATTCAGGGCCGGGAACATCCCGGCCTTGCTCGTTTCTGATACGCTTCGCTGGTCCACGCGGAGGATACGGCTCTGCTGAGGAGCAACCGGAGCGCCGCCGCGACGAGACGGAGCATTCGCCCCGATCCGCCAAACAGAATCGCCCCAGCGAGCGCTGGTCACACTGCGGCCACGACAGAATAGACAATGCCCCCTTGCTGTCCGACCATGCAAATGTTGAACGAAAAGCACAGATTCTGAAAAGTCGCCGCCAGCGTGGGGTTACGGTTGCGCGGTCAGGGCGGCGTGGGCTTCCTCTAACTGCTCGCGGATGGCCAGATGCTGGGGACACTTGGGTTCGCATTCCCCGCATTGAGCACATAGGTCCGCGGATTTCTTTTGGCCCATCAGGCCGGCGTAGCTTTCACGGGCGTGTTGCCACAGGCCGTAAACTTTGGCCATATTATATCGCTGGAAAACACCGGGAATGTCCACTGCCTGCGGGCAGGGACGGCAATAATTGCAGCCGGTGCAATAAAGGCCAGCCATCTTCTGGAGCTTGTCCAAATGCTCCTTAATCAGTTGCTGATGCTCTGCATTAAGCGGCACCGGATCGGATGCGACTTGGGCGTTCTCTTCCACATGTTGCATCGTGCTCATGCCGGATAAAGCCACAGAGACATCGGGATTGGCCAGCACAAATCGCATCGCCAGTTCGGGAACGCGCTGGACATTAGGGATGACGTTGGCAAACGCTTCGCTGGTGGCTCCCAGGCGCCCGCCGCCGACCGGACCCATCACCACGACGCCGACGCCCTTTTTCGCCGCGTGCGAAATACCGGCTTCAAGTTGCCGATCAAGCATGTTGTACTGCACGGTGATGACATCGACGTAATCGCTGTCGATGATCTCGATCAAGCCTTCGTTATTGTCATGAAAACTGGTGCAAATGTGCCGGATCAGTCCCTGAGACTTGGCCTTCTGCATCCAAAGGCTCACGCGCGGCTTTACGTTGACCTTATAGCTGTTGCGGTTGATACCATGATGATTGTAGATATCGATCCAGGAAGTCTGCAGACGTTTCAGCGAGGTTTCCAGATTGCTCCACCATTCCTTCTCGCTCTCCCCGTAGTAGTGATTCTTGGTTGAGAGCACGATCTTTTCACGGCGACCGCCACTCAGGGCATCGCCCAGGGCACACTGGGAGTCACTGTTGCAGTATCCGACGGCGGTATCGAAGTACGTTACGCCCAATTCCATTGCACGATGGATCATCGGAATGGCCAGTTCGCGGTTGACCTTGGCGGCCTGAGCCTCACCGATCATGGGCAGGCGCATGGCACCAAACCCCAGTTGCGAAACCTTCAGCCCGGTCCGGCCAAGTGCGCGATATAGCATGTATAACTCCTATCTGCCGCACTCTAACGCAATCAGCGCGTTCAATCGAGCCAATCTCTGCCAAACCGAAAACTTCTGCGCCTCGTTGGTGAAACGAAGAAACGCCCCCTCCGTCGGGGTGATGGTGATTTTGATTGGCCGGGTTGCGGCAGGGCCATAGTGGGGCATCCTCGCCTATGACCGATTCTTGCACGAATCGTGTAGCCAACCTGGATCAGCGAAACATCCACCTATGTCCCCTGTTGAAATAGGCGAGTGGCTCAAATGGCTTTCAATGACTTGATGCCGCGGGCCGTGTCGAGGGGAGCGTCGCGGGCACAGTTTTCACTCGATAGACGTGCAGATTTCGCACGGAATGGCCGGTGATTTCGGAAAGATGCTTGAGGAACGGGTACGGACGCGGGTTATCCCAGACCCAGAGATAGTCGATGTCAAACTTCTTCAGATCTTGTTCAATGTCGGCCGGTGGGGCGTGGGGGCGGGATTCACCGAAGTAACGCAGGTCGAGCAGGTAGGCCAGGTACAAAGAGGGTGCCCACTGGCCGATGGAGGCGATGTTGGCGCGGGGCGAAAATCGGCCGGCTAAGGCATTGGCCTGCTCGCGGATGGCGGCGTGGTCGTTCCACTGCGACGCAATCGACCACCGGTTGAGCGACGACGCAAAGGAATCAGTCAGGCTGTTCCACTTGGGATTGCCGATGAACGTCCAGGCGACGAAGAGAACCGCCAGCGTGCGGCGCACGAAGCCGATGCCCAGCGATTCGGAAACGCTGCCGATGACGAACCCCGCGGTCATCAGCAGCAGAATGCAAAGGGCGGAGAGGAATCGTTCCTCGACGTGCAGCAGGTAATACCCCACGGGAAAGAGCAACAGCGCCAGCACGACGATCAGACCCGGCCGCCGGGGAAATGGATCAGCCCGGGAGGCGCAGCAGACGACGGCGGCGACGAGGATCGGCCAGAAGAGCCAGGTGAAGCGCTCGCCGAAGGTGGCGATACCTCGCCAATTGCGCAGGCGATTTTTGCTGAAATGGGCCTGCTCTTCGGGCGTGCCGATCGGATTCCAGGTCGCGTATTTGAAAAGGGTCGCATCGTCCCAGCCGCTGGTGCCGGTGGAATTGGGCGGGGCGAGAAATCCCTGTTCGTGCATGGGTATGCTAAACTTCGGCCCGTTCCACGCGAGGTTGAACCGGCCGGTCGAACCCAAGTTGAAATGGCCGTATTTGTGCTTCAGGGCCGATCCCCATGCGCCGGCAATTGCCGATAGAACGAGCATTGCGGCCAGCGTCTGCAACACGACGCGCCTAAGCGTCGGCGCTGGAGTTAAATTCGCAGGGGCTGGGCTGGCCTTGCCTTGCTCGAAGATTGGATCAACTGGTGAACGTGCGCTGCGCCAGGCCGTCCACAACGCTGCTGTGCTGACGCAGGCCAGATGCGCGACCACGAACGGCAGGGCATACGCCTTGGCCAGGTAAGCCAGTCCAGCGAAAAGTCCCGTGACGATCCCGCTATGCCATCGCCGGTGATAATCGGGCGTCGTCATCTGCGCCAAATACAAGACGACAGCGCAGGTCATCAGCAGGTCGGGTGTGGTCACGATCATGCCGAAGTAATAGAGGATTGGCATGAGCGTGCCTGTGGCGACGACTCGCATCGTAACGGTCATTCTCAGATGCCCACCCAGCCACCAGCAGCAGGAGATCACGCCGGCGCCGATCAGCAGCGCCAACACTTTTGTCGCCAGCAGCGGCTCGACGCCGAGTTGCAGCAGGGGCACCAGCAGCCAACTGTATAGCGGGCTCCAGTAGGCGTTGACCGCGTCCAGCCAATGCCCGCGCTGATACTGCTGGGCGATGGTCAGGTAGGAAACGCCGTCGGGGTTCATCTGGAATCGATAGCCAGGCAGGATCGACAATCCCTTTCCGAGAAACGCCGTGAGAAGGATCGGCAGCAGCAAGATTCGCAGGATTGATCTGGCGCGCTTCAGGAGTGGCAAGAGGCGAGGCATTTGATAATAGACCATAGCGCAAGTGGCTACTTCGTCAAGGGCGGAGTTAGGCAAAACCGTGCTACCAGGGTGAGCACGATAATGGGGTCGTTATCATTTATGACCGATTCTGGACCTGAAAAAAAACGCGTGGTTTTCTCGCGAAGCGGCTATTTCCCCGAATAATGCACCCAGTGCTTGCTGGACCAAGCCGCCAGCGCCGTTAGCAGCAGCACGATCAGCAATTGCACCCAGGCCATGGCGCTGGCGTAGCCCATTTTCAGGTTTACGAAGGCATTGTCGTAAAGGTACATGGTGTAAAAGTAAGTAGATCGGGCCGGGCCGCCGCCGGTCATAATGAAAGGGGCACCGAAGACCTGCAGCGTGCCGATGATCCCCATGATGAGATTGAAGAAGATGACCGGAGAGATGCAAGGGAGGGTGACGTGCCAGATTTTGCGAAGGGGGGTGGCCCCATCGATGTCCGCGGCCTCATAAAGCTCTCGCGGCACGTCCTGTAGACCGGCCAGGTAAATAATCACTGTGTTGCCGATGCCCCAGGCGCTCATCAGGACCAGCGCGGGCATAGCCCAGGTGGGATTGCTGAGCCAGCCGGGGGGATTCGCCATGCCTAAGCCGCGCAGGGCGTTGTTAATCAAACCGAGCTTGGAATTAAACAGCCATAGCCAGAGCATCGCCGACGCCACCGCAGGGACCAGCGACGGGAGAAAAATAACCGTGCGGTAAATCGTCACGCCGGCGATTTTGGCATTGAGCAAAATGGCAACGACGATGGCCAGCACCATGCCCAGGGGAAGGGCCATGAGCGCGTAGATCACGGTGTTCTTTAAAACGGTCCAGAAGATTGGGTCGTGCACCAGGGTCGAATAGTTGCCTAGCCCTTCATACACCGGCGATTGCAGAAGCGAGTAATCGCAAAAACTGTAATACAAAGACAGGACGATCGGGATGACCGTGAAAACGGTAAAGCCGATCAGCCACGGCGAGAGGAAGGCCATGCCCTTGTAGAAGTTGCGTTGGTCGGTCGAAAGGCTCATGTCGTTTGCCTGCTGCTGTCGTGCCGGATCTGCAGGGTCACTTTAACTATTTCGTCTGCATCACGCGCCGCCGGACTTGCCGGGCCTGAAAATCGTCATACTTTTTTTGCAGCCGGGGCTGGATATCGGCCAGCCCCGCCGCGGGGGAAATTTCGAGCAGCGCAATCCGCTGAACCATGTTCGATAGCTCTTCGCCCACTTCGGGCAGGATTGGCACGGGCGCGGCGGCGTGGGCATTGGGGCTTTGGGCCAGCGATTCAAACAGGCGAATGTAGGGATTTTTGTGGTGATTGAGGAAATCATCACTGACTTTGGCCAGCGGGGAAATCTTGCAGTGCATGTTGCAGAGTTTCTCCATGTTTTCCTGCCGATTGACGAAGGCAATGAACTCGAAAGCCTCCCGCTTGTGGACGGCGCCGCGCGGGATGACGAAGACATCGGTATTACAATAGGTGACGTTGTTCAACCCCGGCCGGACAGACGGAAACGGGGCCGCGGCCCACTGGCCGTCCATCGACGGCTTTAGATTATGGATGAAATTCGCCAGGAACGTTCCCTGCTGGACCATCGCGACAGTGCCGGCCAGAAATGCGTTTTGGGGCGAATCGAAGTTGCCCAGGCCCGAGCGAAAATCAGAGACCGCGGACTTGCCCAGTTTGCGTGAGTAGCTTTGAATCCAGTCGAAAGAAGCGACGACCGCGGGGCTGGTGAAGGTGAATCGCTTGGCGGTGTCATCCCACCAGCTTCCGTCAAACCAGAGGCAGGTGTAATTGATGTACCAGCCGGGTTCGAGGGGCAGATACCCCGCGAGCTTGATCTGCCCGTTCGGGCCGATCTGATCGAGCGCCGCCGCGTAGGCGTCGAGTTCCGCGATGGTCTGGGGCGCGCGATCAGGATCGAGGCCCGCGCGGCGAAGGCGATCGGCGTTGTCATGGAAGATCTTTTTGTTGTAGTGAAGCGCGACGTCGTAGGGAGTGGAGACCAGCGCATATAGCTTGTTGTCATACCGACAGGTCTGCCAGAAGACGGGCTTGTAAGTGTCAGCAGTGATGCCGTACTCGGCGGCAAGATCGTCGAGAGGTTCCAGGGCATCGAGCGCGGCAAACTGCGCAACGTTAGTGTCCCACAGACCGGCGATGTCCGGCGGAACCCCCGCTGCGGTCGAAATCAACGTCTTCTGGTTCACGCTGCTCGTAGACAGACAGCGGACGTAGATTCCTTTCTCTTTGCCCAGGGTGTTATTAAACAGATCGACGATCTGCCGAAGCAGCGCTTCTTCCTCGCCGGTCCACTTCTCCCAGTAATCAACAATCACGCGGTCGGAGGGCAAAGCGCCTCCGGCTCGCGGGCCGACGGCCAGCAGTAGGACGGCCGGCACGATCAATAGCAAAGCCATCAGATAGCGGAGGCCTTTGACGAAATGGGCGAATCGTGAGGCCATAGCCGGGGGCAGCTTATTTGGCTCGCGGGGCTTTGTCCGCTTGTTTCTCCGACGCGACGGCGATTTTCATCTTGGACCGTGACCCGAACGGCGAGCTCTCTTCCTGCATGATGATGTTGTCGTACTTCAACAGGGTGCCCTTAGCCTTTTCCAATCGCGCGACTGCGAAGTTGTAGTCGTTGACCGCCTGGCTTTCGGCCTGTTCGGCCGCGGCCAGTCGCTCCTGCGTATCAAGCTTTAGCTGCACGAAGTTGTACGTGAGCGGTTCGTTTTGATCTTCGCGTTGCTGAATGGCCTTGAGGGCATCGGCGGCGGCGAATCGCGAGCCTCGGCTGGCTACGATGGCATTCCATGCCGTTTCAACCTCGCGGGTGGCCTGCTGAACGTCGAGCGTGATCTGGTCGACGAGGCTGCGGTATTGATCGACGGCCTGCTGGCGCTGCAACAGCGCCCGCTGCCAGATGGCCCGGGCAGCGCGGTTGCCGAGCGGGATTTCCAGTTGCAGGCCGAGGGTCCAACTCAGATGGTTATAGTCATTCTGGGCGTCGAAAGTATCGCCTTCGTTGCCGTCGAGGCCCTGGGAACTGATTTGCCCTTGCAAATTAAGTGATGGAAGCAGGTTGTTGTCGGCCACGCGCACCGCGACGCCCGCCGAACCAATGCGCAGCTGCTGCTGGCCCAATTCCAAGCGGTTATCCAGCGCAGTTTCAATCTGCTCGCCGGCATCGAATTTGATCGGATCGATGTAAGGCGCGCTGGCCGGAAGAATCAGCGTCTTGTCCGCGACCGGCATGTCCGCGTCGTTCATCAACTGTTTGAGCTTGTCGGACAGGTCCCGCACTCTCGCGCGGGCGCGCACGAGCGTTGACCGTCGCTGGGCGACAGAGGCATCGGCCTGCGAGGTCTGCACGCGCGTAACATCCAGATCGGCCCGCTTATGGAGCAGATCAGACGTGCCGACGGTCATTTGCAACAGGCGTTCGAGGGTTGCCACGTCCTGCAGCGCCTGCGTCAATTGCCAATAGGTCTTTTCCGCGTCCAGCAATTGATCTTCGAGGGATTTACGGAATTCAAGCACGGAAATCCGCTGATTGTTCTTGGAGATCGTGATGCGTGCCCGGTTGACGTCGCGGCCGAAATTCTGCAATAGCGGCTGGGTGAGTTGCAGGGACAGTTCGTTGGTGTAGAAGGGATTGGTGATGGATCGCTGCGGAGTGAACTGGCTGCGCGACACGCTGTACTTGGCTTCGATCTGCCCGCCTTCTTCCAGTATTTGCTTGATGCCGGTTTCGACGGTCCAGACGTCGGAGTGCTCGACCGGTGCGAAGGACGCCGATCCGACGCCGTTGCTCCCGCCGGTCAGTTTGTCGGTGCGCTGGTACTGAAAATTGCTGAAAAAGGTTGGATCGAACCGGGCGGCATTTTCGATCGTGCGGGTTTGTTCGACTGCCGGTTCGTACCCAGCGACCTTCACATCGACATTGTTGGCCGCGGTACGCTGAATGACCTCTTTTAGTGTCAAGCCCACGGGTCGTTCGCCGGCGCGGGTGGCGGCCTGCGTGGTGGCCGGGGTGTTTCGGTTGATCTCGCCGGGCTTTACTTTTCGCGACACCATCGTGGTGGGCAACGGCGGCATGGAAAGCGGGGCATCGGTGCGCGCCGCCGATCGCTGGGACATCTGCGCCCGAAGGGGGTCAAACGGTCCCGGCTCCTGCACGCATCCGGCCACCGTCAATCCGAAGAACGCAAGCCCCAGTGTTGCCAACCGATGGTTCATTTAACCAAACTCCAAACATGGAATGTATGCGAGGGGGCCATTATATGACCCATAAGGCAGTGAACGCAAAACACCGCCTACGACGATCACTTCGTCGGGGCGGAAAATTCGTACCGCGTCGTCCAACTCATGGTTTTGCCCGCCTCTATGCGAACCGGAACGAAAATTTCCGGGCAGATCACCCGCGGGGTGGCATACATCTTGATAGCGACGGGCGCCCGATCTCCGGAAATCGTAATCGATGCCCGGGAGTCGCTGTTGGTAACGACGGCGTGGTTGGCTGCCGGGGCGTCGGGCACGTTGGCCACGTCCGCATAGGCGCTGGCCTTGAACGGAAGGGGCTTGAGGAATTGAATCCGCCGACCTGTCGCTTCGGCATAGACGTTCAAGTCCTTCGGCCTCTTTAGGGTGATTGGAAACGTCATGTCCAGCGCATATCGCGGGTCAACCAGGTCGTCGTCGATCATCACAAAATTATGAGTGTACTGCTCGGTTTCCAACGTGTGCTGGCCGATGTTCATAAGCGTGCGGTGAATCAGCAGCGCGGGCAGGGAAGATTTCGACCCGGCAAGCAGTTCCACACGCTTGTGATAGTCGTATCCCCATCCATCAACAGGTTCCAAAGTCTGCTGAAAATCTACATACCCCGTGCCGTGCTGCATTTTCCAGGCAGGGGCATCAACGACGGGATAGTTGAAGGAGAAGCGATACGGTGTGGGAGCGGTGCGTGTAAGCCTGCCCACGCCAATTTTTACAAACGATCCGCCCAGTGCGGCTTGCGCATAGCCGGCCGGCTGATCGATACCGTATTCGTCGGCAGTACCGATGGCGCCGGCGTCGTGATTGGCATCGCCAGGGACTTGAGCGTCCCACGGGCCGAAAAAAGTATGCCCGTTAACGACAACCCGGCCCACCATGCCCGAACCGTCAAACCGCAGGGCGCGATAGTGGCCGCGCGTCGGGTGCGGCAGATAGAGCGTCGCCTTAATCCCGCTGGCGGTAATGTCCAGTTCGGTCTGATCGGCCGCCACGGCCTGGGGCGGAGGCTCGGTCGGAGCGGGCGATTTTCCTGCACATCCGAGGGTCAGGGCTGAACCCATCAGCATTACCAGCCCGCTCTTGGCCGGAAAGCTTGATGAACCTTTCCTGGCATGGGCGGACAACTCAGATACGGTAGAGGCTAGCGCGTTAGTGGTCTTCATGGCTCGTGCGGCCATGCTACGGCAAACGGCGCGCCCTCGCCAACAGGCAGTGAGCGAAGTCGCCCAAAAAAATGGCGCTGCAAAGCGCTAATCACGCCACTTTGGTGATGTCCGCCGAGCCATGCAGCACGGTTTTTTCAGCTCCGGCGTCATTGTTTTCGCTTTCCAGCAGGTTGATGCAAAGCTGCTCGATATGCCGGCAGGTTTGGTCAAATCCAAAGTGTTGCTCAACACGCTGGCGCAACGACTGGCCCAGTTGCGTGCGCGCTTGCGCGTCACGAATGAGTTTGCCGGCCCGCTCGATGAACAGCCCCGGATCGCGAGTTGCGGTCGCGGCCTCGGAACCGACAAATGCTGCGGCCTGCGAATGGTCCACGTCGTCGCCCCAGCGCATCGCCATGACCGCCCGTGACATGGCCATCGCCTGCAGAACGCCCGAAGGGCTGCTGCTGGGGAATTCGGCCAGATATAAATCCGCGATGCGCAGGAACCCGGGCAAATCCCGGCGGTTGCCCGCATACCCCACACGCTTGCTTACGCCCGCGGATTCAAACTTGCGCTTTTGTCGGCTCAAATCTCCTTCGCCAACAAACAATTGAATGGCATTGGGATGCGCCCGCAGTAGCGTGATGATCGCCTCGACAAAGGCGTCGGAAAGTGTCCCATCCAGGTCGCTGCCCGCCGTCGCCATCACCACCGCAGTGCTGGGGATGCCGTAAGTGGCCCGACTCGGCGCCGCCGTCAGGGGCGCGTCCAGTTCGATGCCTTCCAGAATGAACCGGCTGTCCACACCGCTGGCTGACCAGTAAGCCTTGTCCCTATCAAAACGAATTTGATCGAGATAAGCCACCGAGCCGATGCCCGAACTGTAAAGCGGCGCGTTGCGGACCAGATTCGTCTTAGCCTTGGCGCAGTCCCAGTGGCTGACGATCGCGCTGATCGGATCGGATTGGTCGGCATCGAAAATGGCGACATCCACGCGGTCGCTGGCCATTTGCGCGGCCAGTTCCCTGCTCGCCGAAAGGAGATCGCCTTCGGTAGAAGCGATCCAGACGGGAATGCCCTGAATAGCTAGAAAGTCCAAGGTATCTTTGCCGCGGCGGGCGCTGATGGAGGTCACGGGACCAGTGGCAAACTGCTGCTTGTCTCTTCGGACCTTCGCTTCAGTGGCATAGACGAAGAGCTTGAATCGCTTGCTGTCATGCGCCCGGGCCAGATTGCGGAGGAAGCGGGCTGCAGGCTCGTCGTCGGCCAAGCCGGAGACGATAATCGCCAGGTGCGTGCGGTCGTTCGGCTCGTGATTGCCGTCGGCGGGCTTCCATCCGACGGCCTCGGCAACCCGCTGGTACTGGGTCTCGATAAACTGGCAATTTTCGCGGTCGGCGGTGTGGGTTCCGTCGTGGGCCAGGTCAAACGCGACAGCGCTTTGGATGGCTTCCAGGCCCAGGCAATAATCCCGCCTCGCAATGGCGCTGGTGCCGAAGCGAACGACTGGATTGGCTCGCTGATCGGTCAAGCCAAGAAATCCGCTGATGCTGATGAACTGATTGAGCACCTTCTGGTCGCTGTAATCGATGGCTTCCAGGCTTTGCAGAATATGCTGGTGCGCACGGCGCAGGTCCAGCATGGCCTGGGCATGGTGCGAGAGAAATTTCTCGGCCGTGTTGGCCGAATCCTGATACATCTCCAGCGAAGCGGCATCAACGGCTTCACCCTTGTTCACACGGTCTACAAGTTCAATGAGTGAGGGCATGATAATTGGGTCCTTTCGGGGGCAGCAAAACGTTCGGGGGAAAAGTGGGCACCGGCGACAAAAAATCGCCATCTGCTCCCTTATCGAACCACAGGCAGGGGGGAGATAAGTTCGGACAGCAGGATAGGGGACAATTTATGCGCGTCCGATTTTTTCGTGCCGGATTGCCCTGATATCGCCTGCCGCGCACCGGCGATGAATGCCGCGCGATGGCCCGCCGGTCTTATCACCGGCCGAGAAGCGATGCGATCAATGGGATGGGCCACCGGCATGGGCCAGGCATACACAACCGCACATGCTTGGCAAATGGCAGAGTTAAACGCCGACTCGCTTTCGATAGGCCCGGCGGCATAGGGGGCCAAGGCGGGAATCTGCTCCCAGCCACAGCCATAAAGCTTGAGCGGGATGCCGGCCGAAACCATCGCCTGGGCCAAGCCTTGTTGAAACAGCGGAAGCATGAGATTGTCGATAAAGCTGCTCGCATCGAGGAGGCTGTCGGTGATGTCCAATTGCTGCTGCTGCGACAACAAAAATGTGCGGGCGTCGCCTTGCAGGACAAAGGGGTTGGCCCGCAGTTCGGCTTCGATCTTCTCCCAGAGCAGGCGATGGCTGGAATAGTCTTTTAGCTGCTTGCCCGGTACTACCGGTAGTGTGTCGGCCAGCAACGCAACGTGCGGTAGATCAACGGGTCTGCCGAGCGGCAGGGGTGGCCAGCCAGCGATTCGCAGGGCCGAATCAGGCCAACCAGCCGCACGGGCCAACAGTCCCCAAGCCGGATCGGCCAGCAACAGCACGTCGTGTGGATGCTGGACGGAAAACTTTGGAATTCGCCCGGAAGTAATCCAACAAACCCAGCGACAGGCGTCGGAAACCGTATCGGGCAGGTCCGAACGGCCGAGATTGGCGGCAAAGATGGAGGTTTTTTCCGCCGCGGCCATGGTCAGCGCCATCGCCGAGGCCTGCATGGGATCATCAATGTCCAATGAAGTAACCGGCGCGTCGGTCTGCAACAACATTTGCTTTAGTACGTTCGATGCCGAATCCCATAGTCGAAAGCTCGATCCGGCCAAAACGCACGCCCCGGCCCGCAGCCCGCAATCGGCACGCCTGATGCGGCTGATGCTCGCAGCGCGCTCCGCAACCACTTCGGCGATAATTTTCTGGCTCTGCTCGATCTGGGGATCGACCTCGGCGGGTTCGGCAAAACGCGTGCGAATGAATTGGGTGGGGGTGCAAAGTCCCGGTTGCGTCGCAAAGGTGGCCCGGAACTGCCCGGCCCAATCCGCTCCGCAGGCAAACCAAATCCGGCTCTGTGAAATTTCCCGACTGAAATCATCGCAGGCGAGAAATACCCTGAGCAGATCCAAATCGGTCATCAGCACAATGATGGCCTGTGATCGGCCCAGGCGATCCAGCGCGACACGGATCTGCGCCGCGTGGGTCGGCATCAGATAGCAGGACATCGGCGCGTCGCTGGTCAGCGGCTTGAGCAGCACTTCGGCGGTTTTGAAGGGAACGGAGCAGCCGGAAATCCACTGTCCGTTCGCTTGCTGCGCGGTGAGATACCCGTCGCGGGCCAGGAGCCAGGTCATTGCCTGTAAGGAAATGCCGCGCAAGCGCGAGGCCAGCTCTGGCTGTGTGATCTGCAAGGCCGCAAGGTTGGCCGTAGCGTTTTGCATCGCGGCCTGATCGGCCTGCGTTGTTGTCGAAATGGGCGCGCAGAGCAATTCCACCTTGGTTTATCGGACGATTCTTTTCCGGTCCCACAGGAAATTATGCTGGACTAAGAAAAAAGAGTGTCGTAAGTAATAGTACGAAGGGTTTCTGCCCGATTTGACTATTCGTCGCGTGCGTTTGTTAAAGGCTAATTGATGGATATTTGGCTTGTCGGCCACGCCGGCTGCTATAACCGGGGCTGCGAGGCCATTGTACGAACCACCGTCGCAATGCTGCGCGACGCCAGCCCACATCTGACCATCCGGCTGCTCTCTCACGATCCCGCCGCCGACGCGGTTTGTCTGGCCGATCTTCCCATCGAAATTGTCGATGGCTCGCGGGGGTTCTACAGCTCGTTTCACGCCCGGGGCCCGATCAGCAAGTTTCGACGATATCTGCTGGCCACCGGTCCAACCGGTCTGGCTCTTGCGCGTCGGTGGCTACAACTACGATACGGCGCCCCGCGGGTGATGATTTCGGTGGGGGGCGACAATTTCAGTCTCGATTACGGCATCCCCGTCGTTTATGTGGATCACGGGCGTCAATCGAAGGCTTTTGCCATCCCTTTCGTGATATGGGGCGCATCGGTGGGGCCGTTCTCTGCTAGCCCGGAAGTCGAAGCCGAGATGACCGACTTCCTCAAGGGTGTGACGCGAATCAACGCGCGTGAATCGGAAACGCTTTCGTATCTGGCCTCCCGTGGCATCAGCCAGAACGTGCGGGCGGTGTGGGATCCGGCGTTTGCGCTGGAAGCGGCGCCTTATGACGGCCCGGGCGCATCGTTTGTGGAAAATGGGAACGTGGTCGGACTGAATATCAGTGCGCTGATCGCTAAGTGGTTTCCCCAGCAAAGCCTTGATCGGCTTTTGGACGAAGTGGCGGGGTTCGTTGAGTATCTTGTCGGCGCGGGGTATCGCGTACTCCTGGTCCCCCATGTGACCAAGCCCGGCGCGGGTTTTCCGCTCAACGACGAGGCGACTTTGCAGTGCCTGCTGAACCGGTGCGCCGCGCAGGGCGCGCAGGTCGCGCTGTTGCCTGGCTCGTTGGGCGCGCGCCAGGTGAAGGGCATGATCGCCAGGTGCCGCATTTTTGTTGGCGCGCGTACTCATGCGACGATTGCGGCGCTTTCCACAGGCGTCCCGACGGTGACGATTGCCTATAGCCAGAAGGCTCGCGGCATCTGGCGGGACGTATTCGGCCACGAACGCTATCTGTTGCCCGCCAATGCGCTCTCCAGCCAAAGCCTGCGGGCCGTTTTTGACCTGCTGGCAAACGAATGGGACGAGGCGCGAGACCTGCTGGTGAAAAAGAAGCCGGAAATGCTGGCCGGCGCTCGGGAAAACGTGCGTAGCGTGGTGGACTGCCTCGGCATGGCCTGACCGCTGATTTTCTCGTCCCTCGGGCGAGCGGGGATCGATTTTCCATGGATGACCGGGGGGATTATTCAACTTCCGGTCCTTTCAGGTCCGATAAATGACCGTAGCTCGAGAGCTGGGTTTGCTGAAACCCGGCGCATCGGCAGCAGCATTCGACGACCAGGGACCTCAGTTGACAACCGTGCCGGCCATTACAGATTCATCCACCCGGTTTGTCCTGCCGGCAGACGCGCCCCTCCTGCGCAACCTCGCTGTGCTGTGGGTGATCGATCCGGCCCTGGCTGCGGCCATTGAGGCCCTTGGCGAGACGCAGGACTATTGCATCGAGCCGAGTAAATCTGGCAAGCCCACGGTGACGATCGAGACGGCCGACGGCCGCAGCGTCTATCTCCATAGCAAATATCAACCTGTTGAAGAAGCGCGCAAGCTCCTCACGGCGGTGGATTGCTCGCGCCAGCACGTCTTTTACTTTCATGGCTTTGGCCTGGGCTATGTCGTCGATGAAGTGTTCGATCGCGCCGGTGCCGAATCGATGCTGTGTCTATTCGAGCCGGACCTCCGGATAATTCGCGCGATGCTCGAGGCCCGTGACATTTCCGACATGATCGAATCGGGCCGCGTGCATTTCTTCTGGAACCTGGACAAGGCCGATTTGTACACCCGGCTGATGCCCAACACGGCACTGGTGTCGATGGGCACAGAGTCGATTGTTCATTCCTCGTCGGAATCGCTTTGTCCAGAATTTCATCGACAGATGCGTGTGTGGCTGGAAGAGTTCGCGGCATTTTGCCGGACGAACATGAACACGCTGGTGTTGAATGGCCGCGTGACGGCCGAGAACGTCACCCGAAACATCGCGCGTTACCTGACCACCGGCGACGCCGCCGATCTGAAAGATTTGCACCGGAAAAGGCCCGCGGTCATCGTGTCGGCCGGACCGTCGCTGCGCAAAAATCGGCATTTGATAAAGGAATTGCAGGGCAAGGCGGTCATCATCGCCGTGCAAACGACGCTGCAACCGCTGCTGGAAATGGGGATCGAGCCGGATTATGTCACCTCGCTGGATTATCACGATATCTGCGCGCGGTTTTACGAGCGCCTGCCGGCGAAGTTGCATACTCATCTGATCGCCGAGGCCAAGGCCACCGAGCGGATTTTTGAGTTGTTCCCGGGGCGGGTGACGGTCGTGGGTAATGATTTCGCCGAAAGTCTCCTGCGGGAAATGAAGCCGGATAAGCTAAAGGTGCCCGCAGGTTCGACGGTGGCCCATCTGGCTTTTTACGCGGCCGAACTGATGGGCTGCGATCCGATCATCTTTGTCGGCCAGGACCTGGGATTCTCCGACGGTCTCTGCTACACGCCCGGCACCAGCTATGACGACGTTTGGCGGCCGGAATTGGGCCAGTTCTGCACAATGGAAATGAAGCAGTGGGAACAGATCGTCCGCGATCGGCCCATCCTGCGGAAAATCAACGACGTATTCGGGCGGCCGATGTACACCGAAGAGCGGCTCTTCACCTACCTTCAGCAATTTGAGCGGGATTTTCTTAAGAGTGATCGGACGATTATCGACGCGACCGAGGGCGGGGCCAGCAAGCGTGGGACGACGGTGCTATCGTTTCGCGAGGCGATTGATCGCTACGTCGCGGATATCGATTTGCCATCGACCGAAGCCACCGAGGCGCTAGTTAAGCCCGCAAGCGGCCGGGTCGCGCCGGAGCCAATTCGCCGCGCGATTGAGTGCTTGAATCGCCGCGAGGCCGAAGCAAAGATCATCGAGCAGATCGGAGTTGACACACGCCCGCTACTTGAAGAAATCCGTGACAATCTAAGCGACCAGGGGCGCGTGAATCGGGCCATCGGCCGAATTGATGCACTGCGGGCGCGGATCAATGAAGTGGGGCAGACCTACGACCTGGTGACGCAGTTAACTCAGGCAGCGCAGATGAAGCGCTTTGAGGCCGATCGGGCGATCTCGGCAGCGAAGTTGGACGCGCAAGAAAAGCAGCGGCGGCAGGTGGGCCGCGACATTCAAAACGTCGCCAGCGTCACCGAAGCGGCACGGGATTTTCAAAAGCTCCTGGCCGAGACGATCCACACGCTATCCCTTCGACTGCCGGAGGAAAAATGACGACGATCACCGCCTGTTTGTCGATGTTGCACGAAGCCCACGAGCATCACAGCGCCACGCGACTATTTCGAGCCAGACCCGTGCTGGATTGGACCTTATCGCGATTAAATCGCAGCGAATCGATCGACTCGCTGGCGGTGCTGTGCTGGGAAGATCAGATGGAAGTCGTTCGGCCGATCGCCGATCGGCACAACACGCATGTTCTGGCCAAAGGCCCGCGCGTGGCTTTGCCGCAGGTGCTTTCGGTGGCCGCGGCGCGGCGCTGGGCCGACGGCTGGCGTGGCGGGCTGCTGGGCACCTGCGATTTCGATCAAGGTTTCTACGCCCCGTGGCTGCAGGAGATCGTCGCCCGGCTTGCCAGCGACGCGCTTTTACTGGTCGATCCGGCCAGCGGGCTTGTTGATCCCTGCCTGCTCGATGAGCTGGTCGATTATGCCGCATCTCACACCGAATTGGATTTCTGCTTTACGCAGGCCGCGCCGGGGCTTGGCGGGGTGCTGTTACGCAGCCCATTGATCGATCAATTGGCCAACGGCAAGGCCTATCCGGGCTTGATGCTGCAATACAGGCCGGATCAACCGGCCCGCGATCCGATCGGGACCGACCGTTGTATGAAAGTTGCCACATCAATTGCGCGCACTTCGGATCGATTCAAGCTGGATTCGGATCGGCAGGTGGCGCGCCTGGAGCGTGCGACCTTAAGCTTGAATGGCACGCTGATTGCCACCCCGGCCGAGCAACTGGTGCTGCGCACGAGCCTCAGTACGTCGATCGAGCCGATGCCGCGTGAGGTGACTCTGGAGCTAACCCCCCGACGGCTGACGCGTCCGATTTTTTCCCCGCTCTCAAAGTTGAAGTTCGACCGGCCCGATCTCACCCCCATGCAGGCGGCGGGGCTGTTTGATGAGCTTTCGGCAGTGGACGATCTGCGCCTCACGCTGGCCGGTGTTGGCGATCCGATGCTGCACGGGCAGTTTATGGGCATCGTCGCCGCGGCGCGCGAAGTTGGCATCGAGGCCATTCATGTTGAGACCGACTTGCTGGAACTCTCCGCAGGTAGCATCGAACAACTCGCGGGCAGCGCAATCGATGTTATCAGCGTACACCTCCCTGCGGCCAACGTGCGGACTTATCAAAACGTGATGAACCACGACGGCCTGAACCTGGCAATGAACAATTTGCGAAGACTGGCCGATGAAATCGCCCGGCGTAATAGCGGAACTCCGTTGATTGTGCCCATCTTTACTAAGTGCAATCAGAACCTGCAGGAGATGGAAGCCTGTTACGACCACTGGCTGCGGACCCTGGGCCATTGCGTGATCGCCGGGCCGAGTGACTATTGCCAGTTGATTCCTTCTGCCGAAGTGGCCGACATGGCCCCCGCGCGGCGAACGGCCTGTAAACGGCTGGAATCGCGCATGACGATTCTTTCCGACGGCACCGTCGTAGCCTGCGAGCAAGACGTGACCGCGCTTCAGCCGCTCGGCAAAATCCAGGACATGCCGATCAAGGACATCTGGCAGAAACAGCTTGCTCCGGTCCGCGAAGCGCACGCGCTTCGGCAATGGGACATGCTGGAAACGTGTCGCCGATGCCGCCAGTGGCATCGACCGTAATTGCCTGTGAAGAATCACAGAAATCGACCAAAAAGGAGAAATGACTCATGAACACGCTTGGTGTGGTAATGGCCCGGGCGGGCAGTGTTGGTTTAAAGAACAAGCACCTGCTCCCGCTGCTGGGCCGTCCGGTCATTCAATACACGCTTGACCACGCATCTTCGAGCAAGCGCCTGACGAAGGTGATTGTGTCCAGCGATTGCCCCGATGTTCGCAGGATAGCGCTGCACGAAGGTTTTGATGCCATCCACCGTTCTGCGGAGTTAGCCACGAGTAACGCCACCGTGCAGGACGTGATGCTGCACGCGATGGACGCCATCGAGGCCGGCGGGGATTTTCATGCCGACGCGCTGGTGGTGCTGTATGGCAACGTGCCGGTCCGTGGGGTTGACGTGATCGACCGCGCGATTGCCCATCTTGAAAGCACCGGCTGCGATTCGGTGCGCACCTTCTGCCCCGTGGGCAAGTGGAACCCCGCCTGGATGTCGCGCTTGCGCAGCGATCAGGTCATTCCCCTTCAGGCCGGGAGCATCCACCGCCGGCAGGATTTAGAACCGCTTTATCTGCATGACGGCGCGTGCGTCGTTGTCAGCCGTGCGGCGATGTTGCGGGGCCGGGAGTTTCGGGATGATCCGCACGCATTCTTTGGCCTCGATCGTCGCGGGATTGAAACGGAGATGGGGGAGACGGTGGAGATCGACCACCTGCGCGACCTTTACTGGGCCGAGGCCGTGCTTCGGGATCGGCAGCACCAAACGGCAAGGCTGGCGGGCTAAGTTATGTCTGAAGGATGTTGCGTGAACTTTTGGATCGACCAGCGAGAGATCGGCCCGGATAGGCCGGTGCTGGTGATCGCCGAGATCGGCGTGAACCACGACGGATCGCTGGCCCGCGCGCTGCAACTGGTCGATGTCGCCCGCGAGGCCGGGGCCGACTGCGTGAAGCTTCAGGTATTCTGCGCCGATCAATTGATGCACAGTTCGTCGGCATTTGCGGGGTATCAACAGGACCGCTGTGCCGAGGCGACTCCCGCGGACATGCTGCGGCGATATGAATTTTCCGAAGGGCAGCAGGCGCAGATCGTCGATGCGATCCGGCGGGCTGGGCTGATCCCACTGGCCACACCATTTTCCCTGGGCGACGTCCAGACCATCGCCCGGCTCCATCTTCCTGCGATCAAAATCGCTTCGCCCGACCTGGTGAACGGTCCACTTCTCGCCGCGTGCGCAAAGCTGAATAAGCCGCTCTTGGTTTCGACTGGCGCTGCGACAATGGAAGAAGTGCGCGCCGCGGTCGAGCGAATGAAATCCTTTGGCGTGCCCTTGGCCCTACTCCATTGCATCAGCAGTTATCCTGTATCGTCGGAGTCGGCGCAGCTGGGGTGGATCGCCGAACTTTCCGCGGCAACAAACGCAATCGTCGGCTATTCCGATCACACGACGGAAGTGGTCGCAGGGGCGCTAAGTGTGTCGTCGGGGGCCTGCATCGTCGAAAAGCATCTCACCTACGACCGGAAAGCCCCCGGCCCCGATCACTCGGCCAGTGCCGATCCGGTGGAGTTCAAGGAGTATGTCAGGGTCGTACGCCTCGCCCAGGCCATGCGCGGTGAAGGCAAAAAGCGCGTCCTAAGCATCGAACAAGACGTGCGGACCGTCAGCCGTCAAAGCCTGGTGCTGTGCCGCGCGGTGACTTGCGGGCAGGTCATTACGGAAGCCGACTTGATCATTCAGCGCCCGGGCACGGGCATCCCCGCGGGCTTAATGGACCGCGTGATCGGTGTCGCTAGTCGTGTCGATCTACCCCCTGGCACAATGCTGGCCTGGGACATGCTCGCCGAACGCAATTAACCGTCAGTCATGCCGAATATCCAGAGCCAAATCCGCAGAGTTTGCTTTGTCACCGGAACCCGTGCCGAGTTCGGCCTGATGGGCACCACCCTTGCTGCGATTAAGGCGCATCCTCGGCTTCAGTTGCAGATCGTCGCCACTGGGATGCACGTGTCCAAGGCGCATGGGCAAACGATCGACCAAATCAGGCAACAGGGTTGGTCGATTGATGCCCGCGTGCCTTGGCCGGCGCGCCCTTCGCTGTCTGTGGCAACGGCACATGCCATGGCGGGGCTTTCGCGGGCGCTGGATTGCCTGCGGTCCGACATCGTACTGGTGGTGGGGGACAGGGTTGAAGCCTTCGCCGGCGCGGCGGCGGGGCATTTGGGTGGCCGCGTGGTGGCGCATGTTCATGGCGGAGATCGCGCACTGGGGCAGACCGACGACGCTTTGCGGCACGCCATCACCAAGCTAGCCCACGTCCATTTCCCCGCAACGGCCGAAAGCGCCGCGCGACTGCTTAGACTTGGCGAAGATCGTTGGCGCATTTTTCAATTTGGCGCGCCGGGCATTGATGGCATCACCCGGCAGGTCGATGCCGGGCGGGAGAGGGGACGATTCGCGTTGCTGGTGCTGCATCCGACCGATGCTGACGAAAAGGCCGAAGAGAGGCGGGCTACGCTGCTGGCGCGAGTACTGATGCGCGCGGAGCTTGAACGCATTGTCGTCATTCACCCCAACAACGACGCCGGCTGGTCGGGAATCGCCCGGGCATGGAAAAAACTGCCTGCTGGACGATTCGTTCAGCTCATGGACGTTCCGCGAGGAAGGTTTCTCGCAATGATGCGCGATGCTGCACTGATGATCGGCAACAGTTCGGCGGGGATCATTGAGGCGGCCAGCTTCGGCACGCCAGTAATTGACATCGGCCCGCGCCAGCAGGGCCGGGAACGAAGTGAAAATGTGACGACTGTGCCGTTTCGGATAGACGCCATTGCGCGAGCCATCGAGAATGTTCTGAGCAAGAAAGCTCGCCCTGCGACGAAGAACGCTTATGGCGGCTCTGGCACGGGACGAAAAATTGCCGGCCTCCTGGCTCGTGTTGCCCTGAATCCACGACTCAAGCGAAAACTTATCACTTATTGACTTGTCGTCGCCAGGGAGTTGATGCCTCTTGGGTTGATTGTTCACGCCATAAAGTTCCGCCGGTGTTGGTTCGATAAACAAGGGGGCACAGGCGCTGAGGACGAAACAATGGCTATTACCGCACCGGTTGAACCAAAGAAACGCGCGATGGATTCGATCCGCAAATTAACTGCGATCGCAACCTTGCCCGAGATCACTGTCAAGATAATCGCCACTGTGGAAGACCCGAACAGCACCGCCGCGCAGCTGCACAAACTCATCACGCACGATCCCGCCCTGGTCACGCGGATCCTCAAGCTCGTCAATAGTTCATTTTATGGCTTGCCGGGGCAGATCAGTTCGATCGAGCGGGCGGTGGTGCTGGTGGGGCTGACTGCGATAAAGAACATTGCCGTTGCGGCGAGCATCGGGCAGATGTTTCGCGGGGCGCGCTTGTGCGAGCAGTTTTCGGCCAAAGACCTCTGGACGCACTGCATCGCGGTGGCGGTGGGATCGCGCGAACTGGCTCGGCACCTGCGCATGCCGATTGGTGACGAAGCGTTCCTGGGCGGAATGATTCATGACATTGGCCTTCTGGTGTCGCTGCAACTCTGGCCCGAAAAGGTCCGGCAGGTATGCGAAGCGGCCTCGGTTGACGGGGCAAACTTTATGGAGATCGAGCGGCAGGTTCTCGGCGTGGATCACGCGGAGCTTGGTGCCGCGCTGGCCGAGCAGTGGAAGTTTCCCAAGTCCTGCCAGCAGATCGCGGCATACCACCACGATCCATTGTCCCGTATGGGTGAAGGCAGACAACTGGTGGCGATCGTCCATGTGGCTGACGCGTTGGCCTGCCAAGCCAACTTGGGATTCAATTTGACGGCGCGGGAGCAGTCGCTCGATCCGGCCCATCTCGTCGACCTCGGGATATCACAGCAGGCGGTGGCGATTGTGAAGGCAGGCCTGCCGCAGTTGACCGACTCGGCCCGGTCGGTCCTGGGATGACAAACAGCACCCCGCCGGTGCGGGGAGCGAAAAATCCGTCAATGTTACCCAATAAAATCGGTGTGAAATCGTCGATCTCCCTAGCCGAATAGCCCGTAGTTGTGGTAAACTGCCCGCAACAAGTCTGCGGGGGATAACCGAATCGGAGGTTTTGTATGAGTGAATCAAGAGCCGTCGTTCCCGCCCAGATTGGACATCATCCCCACGATGCTCATGGTCCCGGAACCACGCACGACCGGCCCATCACCCTCACCCGCGGAGCCGTGCTTCCCCAGCACAAGCCCGAGGACGTCGATAATTCACCGATCGAACTGATCGACGACTTAGTACAAGACGCGCCCAGCAAGAAAATCCGCGCGTTCGGTGCCGGCGAGCATCTGCACCAGAAGGAGTACAAGCGCCCCACCTTCAGCAATCAGACCGGCGCGGTACGCGTGAAAACATTCCACGGCAAGCTGAGCGATCAGGGCATGGACTATCTCGACAACGCCGTCAATGACTGGCTGGAAGCGCATCCCGGTTTCGAGGTGAAATTCGTCACCAGTGCGGTCGGGATGTTCGACGGCAAGATCAAGGAACCGGCGCTGATGCTCAATGTCTGGTACTAGCGTGGTCTAGCTGCCGGCCTGCGGCTTGCGCAGGTCCTGACTGCCCGCCATAATTTTCAGCGGGATACGAATCCAGAAGACCGACCCTTCCCCCGGAAGGCTGTCGACGCCGATTTTGCCCCCTAGCAAAATGGTCAGGTCGCGGGAAATAGCCAGCCCGAGGCCCGTGCCCCCATGCTTGCGCGTCACCGAGCCGTCGATCTGCCGAAATTTCTCGAAAATCAGTTGCTGCTTTTCTCCGTCAATTCCCGGACCCTGGTCCGATACGCTGATGTACACATGGGCCGGACCGTCTCGACGGGCGCTCAACTGGATCAGCCCGGCATCGGGAGAGAATTTGATCGAATTGGAGAGGAAGTTGTAAAGAATCTGCTGGAGCTTGGCCGGATCGGAATGAACGATCGGCACGTCGGCGGCGACCGAGGGGTTGATCGTCAACTGACGTGATTCGGTCAGCGGTTTGAGGATGTTAGTCAGCCCCTCGAAAAGGTCGCTAAGCGAAAGAGGTTCGGCGCGGAGTTCCATCCGCCCGGCTTCGATCTTGGCCAGATCGAGCAGGTCGTTGATCAAGTCCAGCAGGTTTTTCCCGCTTTGTACGATGTTCTGCACATAACGGGCGCTTCGGGCATCGGGATTGTTCGCAGAGCTTTTCAATAGTTCGGCAAAGCCGAGAATGGAATTGAGCGGGGTGCGCAGTTCGTGGCTGACGTTGGCGAGGAACTCGCTCTTGAGCCGGTTGGATTCGTACAGCGCCACGTTGCTTTCGGCCAACTCATTGAGCTTCAGATCCAGGCCTTTATTCACCGCCCGCAGTTGGTCGCTGCTTTCCTGAAGGTTGGCCAGCATGGTGTTGAAGGTCTCGGAAAGCTGCTGGAATTCATCGCCGGTGCTGATATCCGACCGGATATTCAAATCACCTTCGCTGACTTTTTCGGCGGTCTCCTGGAGAACGCGCACGGGCTGAAGAATCAACCGGGTGGTGATGAAATAGAACGTGGCGATGGCGAGGGTGCCGGCCAGAAGCCCCGCGGTCATGAGGAAGACCCGGTTGAGCAGCCGCTGGCCACTGCCCACCTGCGTCTGCATGTCGATACTGACGATGCCGAGGAGTTTGGCCCGTGCGGGTCGCGAGGACGGGGATCCGTCATCGGCTGGCGCGCCACCGTCGTGACAATTAAGGCAGGAAGACCGGAGATAAGCAGGCTCGGCGTAGCGGTAGATATCGGGGGTATCCGAGCGGTTGAAGTAGGACTGGTAGAATTTGCGATCCGGGTCGCGCTGGAATTCGCTTAGCGCCCTGCGGTCGAA
This sequence comes from Tepidisphaerales bacterium, assembly GCA_038234815.1. GTDB lineage: Bacteria > Planctomycetota > Phycisphaerae > Tepidisphaerales > Tepidisphaeraceae > JBBQSU01. Next base: position 30,185 of record JBBQSU010000027.1, read on the forward strand.
TGAGGAACTTCGGAACCCGTTTGGCTGGTCATTTGTGGAAAGCAATCGCGGGGGAAGGAGGGGGCGGATTTCGGCGCCGCCGGCTGGCGAGGTCGCTTGAGTGGCCGGGGACATCGCCGGGGAAAGCGTGGGATCAAACGATGCGCCGGACGATTGGCTGGCTACATGGAGTTTGACCGCGTGTTCGGCCAACGTATGGGCCGCGGCCTCGTCAATCTGGGCCGTGAGCTGTTCCATCCGCTGCCACGGCACGAACAGCGCCGCAGAGATGATCAGCACCACCGCAGCGCCGAATAATAACTGGCACTTGGCGGCCAGTGATATTCTCAGCTTGCGAATGTGGTTGATCATCGCGTGGGGGATATTACGCCAAAATCACTTGAAAACTCTCAGCTCGCAAGCAGGCGATTCACGAAAAGCGTTTGACGATGAGCGTGTCGTTCTGCCCGCCGAAGCCGTATTTGTTGCTCATCACCGTGTTTACGACAGCCTTGCGGGCCTGAT
>JBBQSU010000028.1:0-30305 GCA_038234815.1 Tepidisphaerales bacterium
GATTCCACCTTGCAACAACAGATCGTCAAATATGTAAACGCGCGTCTCGGCAGCTTGCGTGACTATAAGCCGGTCAAAGAGCGCATTCTCCTGAACGACGAATACGGCGACCGGTGGGCGTTCCATTCGGTGGCGTATCCAACTTATCCGGCATTGGCTAGCGGGCCAGTGCTGTTCCTGGCGGTCGAGCCGAACCTGCCCGACTGGGCGACGATCCGGCAGCAGGATTTCGCAGCACACGGACTGGCCTTTCGCCTGGCCCCGGCGATCACCTACATGATGGAGAATTTTCAGAAATCCCCATCGCTGATCGACATCGCTTTTTCCACGAAGTTCAGCCGGTTTCATTTTCACCGGAGCTTTGCCCAAACCTTTGGGGTGACGCCGAAGCATTTTATGCTGGAATGCCAGACGTATTTGGCAAAGTCGAGATTGATCGACTCCGAGAATGACCTTCAGGCCATCAGCGAGGAATGCGGCTTCGCGGCGCAATCGCATTTCACCACTCGATTCGCGCAGGCGACGGGTCTAACCCCCTTGCGCTGGCGGAGGATGATCGGCCCGCGATTGAAAACCGCCGCGCGGTGAGCGACCGGGCATCATGCGGGGCCGGCGGAGAGGATGGTTTTTAGAACCATTGAAAGCCGCGCCATCAATTGGTGGGAGGAGACTAAACTTGAACGTGAGCGGTTCCATGATGAGTGCAAAGGCTGGCAAGCTGAATTCCGGTGGCGTTTCGTTGCAAAACGTAGCGTCGGTTAGTTTTCTCAACGCCAAGCCGCTGATTTATGGCCTGGCCAACGATCCATCGAGCCGGCTTTTGCTGGAAGTTCCGTCGCAGCTATTGCCGCTACTTCAGACCGGCCTGGCCGACGTAGCCTTGCTGCCCGTGATCGATTACCAGCGCTGCCCGGGGCTGTGTCTGGTGCCGGTGGGCGGGATCGGCTCGGACGGACCGACGCTTACCGTGCGGCTTTTCAGCCGGTGTCCGATGCAGCGCGTCACCCGGCTGAGCTGCGATACCGACAGCCACACTTCGGTGGCGCTGGCCCGGGTGATTCTTGCCGAGCGCTACGGCCTGAAGCCGCAGGTGGTCGATCTATCGCAAAATATCGTGGATGCCGAAACAATACTTCTGATCGGCGACAAGGTTATCAGCGCCGAACCTGCGGACTATCCTTATCAACTTGATCTCGGGGAAGCGTGGAAAGAGCTGACCGGTCTGCCGTTTGTGTTTGCGGTGTGGATGGCCCGCGCCGGGGTGAATCTGGGGACGTTGCCCCGCCGGTTGGAACAAGCCCGACTGGCGGGAATGGATCACATCGAACAGATCATCGCCGAACACGCGCCCGAGCGCTTGTGGCCGCTGGACGTCGCAAGAAAATATCTGACCGAGTACCTGCGTTTTGAGGTAGGACCGCCAGAGCTTTCGGCGATCAAGCGATTTTATGAGTTGGCCAGAAAGCACCGGGTGATTGATGAGGTGCGACCGATCGCGGTGTATGGGGCATGATCCACCGACGGGGAGGTCAAGGCAGGAAGGCGTTGGAGATTTTGGCGGTCTTGATGAGGCCGGGAGGCTACGTGCAACGGTCGATTCGCGCGCCCGGAGACGGATGGAGAAATATGGGTCATCCTGCCCGTCGCGCGATGCGCAATTTAGCCGACCGCGAGCGTGGATTTGCCTTCTGCTCAGCCTCGCCAGCAACGATCGGATCTGGGCTGATGTGCGAATAAAGGCCGGCGCGGTGCGCGTCACGAAATGCCGCTTTCACCCGGCGGTCTTCCCCGCTGTGGAAACTGATAATCCCCGCAACGGCACCGGGCGCGAGGCAATCGGGAAGGACGGCCAGAAGCCGATGGAGATTGGCCAGCTCGCGGTTGACCAGGATGCGGAGCGCCTGAAACGTGCGTGTGGCCGGGTGCAGTTTGGCGCCGGCGGCGCGCTGGATCGTAAAATCTCGGGCCTGGCAAATAATTGCCATGAGTTGACCAGTTGTTTCGATCGGTTTTTGCTCGCGATACTCGACGATCAGGCGGGCGATCTCCGGGGCGTCGGTTTCGTCACCGAGTTCCAGCAGCGATCGGGTCAGCTCGGCCTGGCTAAGCCGGTTGACAAGTGCGCTGGCCGGCTGGCCGCGGGTCGGGTCCATGCGCATGTCGAGCGGGCCATCGCGCTTGAACGAAAAGCCCCGTGCCGGGTCGTCGATCTGCGGGCTGGCCACGCCCAGGTCGGCCAGCAGGCCGTTCACCTGCCCCACGCCGGCTTCGGCCAGCACGATAGGTAGAGCGGCGAAGTTATTGTGATAAAGATCGAACCGCCCGTTGGTGAGTTGCAAGCGCGGTCGAGCGAACTGGATATTGGCTGGATCGAAATCGATACCGATGAGACGTCCGCCCGGCGTGATCCGCTCCAGCAATGCAGCGGAATGCCCGCCCAGCCCGAGCGTGCAATCGACGATCACGTCGCCGGGTTTGGGTTGCAGGGCTGCCAAGACCGAATCCAGCAGCACCGGCACGTGTCGCACGTCGCGTTTCATCGGTGCCGATTCTGACCGAACGGCCCGGCCCTGTCACCGGGCGAAGCAAAATGGGGAAGGTGCGCAGCGGCTTTTGGCGAGGCGCAGACTTGCGATATGATCGCGCATCAGGAGGCGAGCAAATGACATCGAATAGCCAGCGACTGGCGCAACTGGGCATCGAACTTCCGAAAGTGACGGCGGCGGTCGGCGCGTATGTCTCGGGTCGAAAAGTCGGAAATTTGCTGTTTATCTCCGGACAACTGCCGATGAAGGACGGCGTGCTGCTCGCGACAGGACAGGTGCCCTCGCGCTGCTCGGTGACCCAGGCGATTGAGGCCGCCCGGCAGTGCGCCATCAATGCCTTGGCCGCGGCGCAGGCGGCGATGGGTTCCATCGACCGGATTAAAGGCGTGATTCGCGTCGGTGCGTTCGTTAGCAGCGACGCAAGCTTTACCGAGCAGCCTAAGATTGCCAATGGCGCAAGCGAGTTTGTGGTGCAGGTGTTTGGTGAACCCGGCCGCCACGCTCGGGCGGCAGTCGGCGCCAACACGCTTCCGCTTGATGCCGCGGTTGAAGTGGAATTTTTGTTCGAGATCGAATCAGAGCCTGAGAGTAACAAGGGGCCAAGGCCCGACGAGAAGAGTATTTGACCCATGGTCCGCAACGCAACCATTCACGACGTCCCTCGCATTCAGGAGATCATCAACAGCCACGCCGAGGTGGGGAAGATGCTCTTTAAGTCTTATGCGCAGTTGTACGAAGCCGTCCGCGATTTCGCCGTATTTGAGCGCGCCGGGAGCGTAGTCGGCTGCGTCGCCGTCACCGTGATCTGGGCTGATCTGGCCGAAGTCCGGTCGCTGGCGGTGGACGCCAAATGCACGGGTCAGGGCATCGGCAAGCAATTGGTTCTGTGGACCGTTGAGGAAGCCCGGCGGCTGCAAATCCGCAAGCTGATGTCCCTGACTTACGAGCAGCAGTTCTTCGAAAAATGCGGCTTTGCCGTCGTCGAAAAGGAAACGCTTCCGCTGAAAGTCTGGAGCGACTGCGTGCGCTGCCCGAAGAATCATCATTGCGACGAAATTGCCATGGTCCGCGAGTTGACCGATATCCCGCTCACCCCCGGCCCCGTCGCCGCGCCCACCCCGCGAGGCATCAGCATCCCCGTGCTGCCGTGGGTGGAGGAGGAATGATCCGAAACCACGAGCCGCACGAAGGTAACAAGACGCAAGACTACGCGAGCCAGCGCTTCGTCAGCCAACAAAATTGGGTGAGACGGCAGCAACATTCCGTCTTCCTAAATGGCGTTCACCTTTGTCGTTATGAGCAACTCCTTAGAGGTCATGCCATACCCACTCGATTTGCGAGTGACGACATAAATAATGCAATTCCGCTTCCAGGAGGCTCACGTTCCTCACGCGACCGTTCGGATCAAAAAGGCCATTATTTGTCCCGAGGCGCCTTGGCATTAGCGTAAGTCAGTCCTGTCTTGGCGTTAATCGGCCAATGTGATACGGTGTAAACATGATTCACGAAAACCTTTCCGCCGACATCGAAAACCTTGCGGCCCGGATGATCGCCATCCGGGACTCTCTTTGACTTGCCGACAAAACAAGCCCGCAGAAAAGACCTCGAAAAGATGATGGAATCGGCCGACTTCTGGAATAACCAGGAAGCGGCTAAAACCACCGTCACGGAACTAAAGGTCGTCAAGGCCCAGATCGATCCAGTCGTGCAGATGCTTGAAGCAGTTGAAGACGTTCGCGCGCTCTATCAACTCGGCAAAGAGGCGGACGACGCCGACACGCTTGGCGAAGCGGATCAACAGCTTTCCGTCTTGGAAAAGAGGGCGGCGAAGGTCGAACTGCAAGCCCTGCTCGACGGCAAGAACGATCCGCGGAATGCGTTCTTTGAAATTCATGCAGGGGCCGGCGGGACCGAGGCCCAGGACTGGGCCGAAATGCTCCTGCGGATGTATCTCTATTATTTCGAGAACCGCGGGTGGGACGTGTCGGAGGTGGACCGTCAGTGGGGCGAGCAGGCAGGGATCAAAGGCGTCACGTTGCGGATTAAAGGCGATTACGCCTATGGCTATCTGCGGGCCGAAGTGGGCGTGCATCGCCTGGTTCGGCCGTCGCCTTTCAACGCCCAGGGCAAGCGGCAAACCAGTTTCGCCAGCGTGGACGTTGTGCCGGAATTTGAAGAAGACGATGCGGACATCGAAATCTCCGAGGCCGATGTCGATATCGTCGCGTTCGTCAGAGCCAGTGGCCCCGGTGGGCAGAACGTGAACAAGGTTGCCAGCGCCGTGCGCATCACCCACAAGCCCACAGGCATCCAGGTGACTTGCAGCGTCGAGCGCAGCCAGCAACAGAACCGGCGGCTGGCAATGGCCATGCTCACGGGCCGATTGGAACTGATCGAGCAGACCAAACGCGATGACGAACTGAAAAAGCTTTACGGCGAAAAAGGCGCGATCGCCTGGGGAAATCAAATCCGCAGCTATGTCCTCGACGACCGCAGGGTGAAGGACCATCGCACGAACGTGGAAACCGGAAACGTGGAAAGTGTGCTTGACCGCGGAGAACTCGACGCCTTCATCGACGCGGAACTAAAGCGGCGCAAGCGAGAGAAGAAGACGTAAGGGAACCAAGGCACGGCCCAAGAAGGGACTTGGCGCAGTCAAATGCGGCAGGGAATCAATGGGACAATGCCGTAGCCAGCGCCGGCGCGAGCATCGGCAGCCTTACAGGTTCAGAGTGCATATTCTCGAAATACCCGCCTTTAGCCTGGCGATTGCGAACCACACGCCGGGCGACCACTAGCGGGGATGCCAGTGGCTGCGCGTGCAAATCCGCAGCCAGAAGCAGCAAGGCCCAGTCAGAATCCGAAACCGCGTCAATTGAAATTTGGTTAGACAAAAGACCTGCCGCGAGCTGACAGGCTCGGATTTGGTTTCTGGTCATGGCCGTACTCCGTTACGTATGAATGCAAGATAAATACCATGACAAGCGGTTTTGCGGTGTCGGTAAAAACCCGCGCTATGACATCAAGAACATACGGATACCCCGATACCCAGTCGGGAATGGGCGCAAATGGAATCGCACGTGGCGATGCAAATAGCCTAATAAATATCCAGATGGGCGAGCGGGACGCTTAGAACGGCATCGCCTGATCCATCCAGTCGTCGCTTTTTAAGACTTGCTTGCGGTTAAAGCGGGCGAGACGTTCGGCACGCGATTGGGCCAACTTGATAAGTCGATCCGGGCCGATGGTCTGCCAGAAGCGGATTGCCCAACTGGCATGGCGGGTAAAAAGATCGTCCTCGGCGCAGACGAACATCTGGGCCGAGCCTGGATCGCCCTGCCGGGCAGCCCGGCCGAACAACTGCCGGTCCACCCGGGCGCTGGTCGCAGCCTCGGTGCTGATAACGTGCAGCCCGCCCATGTCGGCCACCCCGCGGGCCAGCTTGATATCCGTCCCACGACCAGCCATGTTGGTCGCGACCGTAATCGTCTTGGGCTGGCCGGCGACTGCGACAATCGAAGCTTCCTGAGCCGTCTGCGTGGCGTTCAATACCCGATGCGCCCGCCCCGCCGTCGCCAGGCGACGGCTCACCTCTTCGCTGGACAGCACGCTCCGCGTTCCCACCAGCACCGGCACGCCGGTGTCATTAAGTTCGCAGACCCGCGTCACCACCGCGTCATATTTCTCGGCCATGTTGGCGAACATGCGCGTAGGTAGAATCTTGCGAATGCACGGTTTATTGGTGGGAATCCGAACAATCGGCCGGTGATAAATCTGCCACATTTCCAGCGCCGCTTCCCAAGCCGTACCAGTCATGCCGGCCATGTCCGGGTATTGCCGGAAAAATCGCTGAAAGCTGAGCCGGGCGAGATTTTCCTTGTCGGCAGTGACGGTCACACCTTCCTTCACCTCGATGGCCTGATGCAAACCGTGCCGCCAGGACCGGTCGGCCATCACCCGGCCGGTGAATTCATCAATAATCTGCACCTTGCCGTCGTCAGTGATAAGGTATTGCTCGTCGCGGATGAAGCAGTGCCTGCCCACCAGCGCCTGCGTCACCAGTTCTTCGCGCCGGCGTTGTCCTTTCCAGAAACCCGTGCCGGCGCAGATGCGATCAAGTACCGCCCGTCCGCGATCGGTCAGATCAATGCTTCTAACCTCGCGGTCGATGATGAAATCCTTGACCGGTTCGAGTGCCTCGGCCAGTTCGTCGGCGGCCCGGTAGATGGCGGCGTTGGCTTCGTCGTTGGGTGAATTAGAGATGATCAGTGGGGTGACCGCTTCATCGATCAGCAGCGAATCAGCCTCATCGACAATCGTGCGAAACAGGCCCGGCACCTGCAATCGTCCGCCAGCGCCTCCGCTGAGCATCATGCCAACGCTGGTTTGCGTACTGCTGCGAAGATTGCCCAGCATAATCTGATCACGCAGGAAATCGGCGACAAGCTCTTTGCTGGTGGCATAAACGACGTTGCGGCGATAATGATCGACGCGCTCCGTGGGCGTGGTCTCATGAACGACGTGACCGACGTTCAATCCCATCGCCTGGTAGATCGGCCCCATTTCCTCGGCATCACGGGCGACGAGGTAATCATTGACGGTAATCACATGCACCGGCCGACCGGCCCAGGCCAGCATTGAGGCCGCCAGCGCTGCGGTGATCGTCTTCCCCTCGCCGGTCGCCATTTCCGCGACATAGCCCTGCTGCATGGCCAGCGCGCCCATCATCTGCACGGGGTAAGGACGCTTGCCGATCGCCCGCTTGCACGCTTCACGCACCAGCGCCATCCCGCGATCCAGCACCGGCCCTTCCATCCGGCCCAGCCGGGCTTCATCACGAACCTTGGCGGTTTCTTCTCGAAAACGCACGGCGCCAAGGTCCTGCACTTCCGGCTCGATAGCTTCAATCCGCTCTGCGGCTAGCTTCAGGCTATTTAGCACGGGCTGGTGATTTTTTACCCAGCCCACGAGCGCGCTGACCATCGCATCGACACCTTTGAGTTCAGGCGCCTTCACCCGACGGGCGTCGAAGACCGACCAGAGTTCGTTTTGAACCAGTTGAGACATGGTATATCGCGGCGCGCCTATTTCGTGAGTTCGCTGGCATTAGCGGCCTGGGCCTGAATAAGTTGGGCCAGCCGGCGATAGCCCTGCCACAGCAAGGATTCGCTTTCAACAGTGAAACGGGCATACGCGCGTTGCCCGCTCATCACAGTGTTATTGGGATTATCAAGCTTTACGCGAACCTCAAACTGGGGCACGACTGCCCGGCGGCCCTTGGGGTCGCGGGTGTCGGTGTGTGCCAGCCCTCCACCCACCTGGCCCAGCGATTCGTGTGGCAATTCATCCTGCGCCGAGGCCAGTGCCCTGGCGGCCAGCACGGGCAACGAATGCGTCGGGTCGGGCTGGCCAGCAATCGTAATCTCGACTTTGTTTGCAGGGATCGTTTTCTCCGGTGTTTCCACCTTCGTGAGCAATTGGTATTCGCCCTGATCGATCGTCAGCTTCGCCACCTGCCGATTCGTAGTGGCGATCGTCAATAGATCCGTTCCGCGAGCACACCAGCGACCTGAAAATTCGTCCAGCTTCGGCGCTATCACCGCCCCATCAATCGGCGCACGAATCTCCAGCTCGCCTTTGCGTCTCAGGGCTTCGGCAAGTTGCTCGTTCAAGCCGTCGATCTCGATTTCGTAGATCTGTCGTTGGGCTTGGTCCAACACGCTCGACTGCTGCATCCGAGTGCGCATCTCCAGGAGCTTGGCGTTGAGCTGGTTGAGCGTCGTTTCCAACTCTTTATCCTGCAAGACCAGCAGTAAATCCCCGGCTTTAACCGCCTGACCATCTTTGACGTGAATTTCCGTGACGAAACCATTCACGCCCGCGTGTACTACTTGCTTTTGGTCCGGCTCGATGATCCCTTCGGCGCGCACGCGCACGGGGAATTGGATCAGTCCGAACAGCACAATGGCCAGCGCCGCGACCGCGGCGCAAAACGCAGTGGCGCGTCCGCGCTTGCGGTGCAATTCGGGCTCGATCATCAGGTATTTCGACAGCTTGCTGATGGGCACCAGTGCCCAGGTGATAACGCCTCCCAGGGCCATGATCGCGCCCAGGATGGGGATCTGAAAGGCGACCATCATGATGATGAAAAAGCCCACCATCAGGCGGTAAATACTGGAAAAAACGGCATAGGCCAGCAGCCATATCCGCTGAACGATCGGCGGAAGCGGCTGCTGCAACTTCACCCGGAAGACGTGGCGCTTTATCAGCCCCAATGCGTATTCGCTGCTTTTTTGCCGGAGATTGGGGATTTCCAGCCAGTCCGAAAGGATGTAATAGCCGTCGTAACGCAGCAGCGGGTTGGCATTGAAAATGAGCGTTGTCACCGAGGCAATCAACATGGCGTTGTACGCCAGTTGTGGAATCAGCGTGTATTGAGAGTCGCGCGTGGCGTACCACAGAAACGCGCACAGTGACGCGAAGAAAAGTTCGACGATCATCCCGGCAGCGCCGACAAAAATCCGCTGCCATCGATTGGAGAACGCCCAGGCCGACGACGCATCCACGTAAGGCGTGGGGATGAACACCAGGAACATGATGCCCAGTTCATGGCATTCTCCACCAAATCGCCGGCAGGCGAAGGCGTGGCCAAGTTCGTGAATGAGCTTCACAAAAACGAACACCAGCCATAAATAGAAAGCGTTCTCCGGGTTGCTATGCAGATCGACGGCCTTGGTGGCGGCGGTCTTCAGTTCGGGCCAGAGCGGGGCGATCCAGACAATGGCGCTGATGACGCCGATCAGCCAGACGATCGCGCCGGTCTTGCTGAAAACCTTGCGCATCACCGGCAGCCAACGGACGAGAAACTGGTCGGGGTCCCAAAGTGGAATCCGTGGAAACAGCACGTTCATCAGCCGGCCCTGTATCTTGCGCTTGTTCAACTGCTTTTGCCGGCGGAGCAGGACTTTTGCGTCGGGCGTTACGTCCGACTCAATCAGATTGGCCGAATACAGGTGAGACAAAATCTGAATAACTTCCGGCTGGGTCGGCGCGTCATCGGCCAATTGCCCCCCGGCCAGGTCCCAGGCTTCGGCAACGGTCCGGCGGCCGTCGAGCAATCCGATGAATCGATAGGCCGAGTCAGATAGGCGGTGATATTGATTGCCGGCAGGATCGCGGACGACATACCACCGCTCGCCCCGATAAAACTGCCGGGAAATCTGCGCGCTGCTGCGCAGGCGCGCCCGCAATTTTGCTACGCGATACCAGCTTTCTGAGAATGTCGGTCTAAGCTGCAGCATGGGTTACAAAGGCATTGGACCTAGCGATGGGCGAGGGCAAATCAACGCGTCAAATCCACAGCTTGAGTCTTACAAAATCGACGAGTCGATGGGTCCAAATCCACGCGATCGTTCGGTTGTCCACCCGGACCTTGGCTTCGCCCATCATCCCCGGCCGCCACTGCGACACCGGGTCTTCCAGAGTGGCATACACCTGAAAAATGTTGCCCCCTTCGCGGGCTACGCCCAGCGGGACGATGCGGTCCACCGCAAACTTATGCTTGTCCGTCGGCAGCGAACTTGTGGCCAGATAGCCCAGTTGCCCCGGCTTCAGGTTCTGGATGTCGCGCTCGTTCACCTGCAATTCGGCCTTGAGATTGTCCCTGCGGGCGATCTCGAAGAGCGCCTCGCCTTGCTTGACTGGGGTGCCGGGACGGTCTTCGAGGTCCCCTTTAAGCACCTCGCCGTCGAGCGGCGCGGTCAGGATGGCGTGCTGCACCTGATAATCATAAAGGTCGCGCCGGGCTTCGGCCTCGGCTTTTTGCGCCAGCGCGATATTACGATCGGCGATTTTTGTCGGATCGGCCTGATATTTGTCCGCTTCCCGCTGCTTGGCAACGGCGTCGTACTGTGCCTGCGCCGACTTGATCCGCAACTCCACCGTGTCCAACTCGGCCAGCACCTGGCCCTGCGTCACCGCATCGCCGGGTTTGACGTTGATGAATTTCAGAAAGCCGTCAAACGGCGCGCTGAGCGTGCGCTTTTCGATCGGCACGAACTGGAAAGGTGCCGTCACCTTATAGGTCATGCGCGTGTCGATGAGGGGTATCCAGTTCAACAGCACGCCGACAAGCAGGAGCGAAACCACGGTGAGAATCTTGGCCAGCCAGTGTTTCGGGCCGAGTGTCTCCTCGGCGACATGACGGGCACTGAGGCCCACCTTTGTCGTCAGCCAGCGGTCGTTTTGAAACCGGTCATACAGCTGCGGGGCCAGGAGATCGACCGCGACGCTCAATCCGCTGGCCACTTGCGGGCCTAGTCGCTGATTGGGGGCAAATTCCAATGTGGCCACGCCGACGATCTCGGCCTGACGCCTCAGCGGCAGCGAGAGGATGATGTGCCCGCCCTGCTCGCGACTCATTTTATTGGCTGCGCGAGTCACGTTGTCACTTCCCGGGCCGTCGGGGTTGGGGTCGTATAACACCATCGCTTCCTGGTCGGCGCACTCCTCCATCACGTTCTGCAACTGCACGATCAGTTCCTGCTTCTTATCGAACTGCTCGGTATGCGACAGCGCCTGCACCTTGATGTTGTTGCCCTTGAACCACCCCAGCGAGACGCGCACCGCGCCGCTCCGGGCGGCTAGTTCGTTGCAAAGGTTCATCGCGGCCGATTCAAACCCTTCGGCGGTGGCGACTGCGGTCGATAATTGCAGCACGTGCTGGTGGCTTTGCGCAATCGCCTGCGCCTGCTCGCTGTTACGGCGAAGCGAATAAAGCTCGAAATATCCCGCGACAAGCTGCATCGACATGAGCCGCTGGCGGGCGCGCTCGAGATTACGAGCGCGGGTAATCACGGCGCTGACCGCAACAATCTCGTTGTCGCTGCGTAACAGGGTCACCAGGCAATACTGTGGTTCGATGTTGTCGGGCGTCGCGCCGGCGACTTCGATTGCGCCGTCTTTCCCCTGCTGTACGCAAGGACCGATGATCTCGGTAAAGGCCGATATCGCCGCGGCGCGCATGTCGGCGGTGCTGTCGTCGGGGCGAATGTGGGCCACGTTCCGCAGGCCGATCTTGTCGTCCTGTCGTTCGATGAGAAACCCGGCAGCCTCAGTGCCGGCCACGGTGATCGCTTGTGTGGTCAGCAGGTCGTGGATAAACGCCGGAAGATTGGGTGCTGCGTCCAGCAGGCGTTGCACCAGCTTGCTGCGCTGGCCCTGTTGGCCCTGGCCGGCTTCGTTGTCTTGCGATGATGTTTCGACGATTCCAGAAGACATAGTTTTTGGGCCAAAATGCGAGACGCGATCTCTCGATCGCTCATGCTTCAGTGCTGAACCTCTCCCGCCCGCGCGATCGGCTCGGGCAGGCTCACCATCACCTGCATCCCCGACGCCCGGTTACCCGGATTGGCCAGTTCCATACGTACCAATTGCGTTCCGCTGGCGGGATCGGCGTCGGCTATGTAGATCACCTTCGCCGGCGCCTGGGTTTTTTCATCGGCATAACGCACGTCGAGTGTCCCGCCGACGCGTAACTGCCGGGCCTGGCCCGTCGTCACATAGATTTCCGCCCAAAGCGGGTCGTTCTTGTGGACCAGGATTGACGGCTTACTCGGGTCGGCACTTTCACCAGGCCCGATCTCGATTCTTTCCACCCGCCCGTCCACCGGACTCATCAGGTGCATCATTTCGATCTTGATCCCCTGCCGCTCGGTTTCCAGTTTCTTCTGCTGTTGTTCAAGGCTAGCCAGGGACACCTGCGTTTCGGCCAGCGTGACAGCCAGCCGAGCTTCTTCTACTTCAGTCTCCGACGCCACATTATCGGCGCGCATGTCTTCTTTCCGCTTCAATTGCACGCGTTTCAGCGCCAGGTCGGCTTTGGCATAATCAACCTTCAGGGCCGAATCCCCTTCTAACTTCATAGACTCGTAGGCTTTCTGGTCCATCCGCTCGTCAAGCCGGGCCAATATCTGGCCCGTCTTAACCACATCCCCTTCCTTCACTTCGACCGTCTTAACCAGCCCCTGTGCCCCGAACGCCAGCTTCAACGCCTGCGAGGGTTTGGTGTTACCGGGAGTTGTGGTCAGGACCTTTTCGGCTCCGGCAACCGGACCACCCGGCCAAACCATCACCGCAGCCAGTCCCAAGCAAGCAAAAACGCGACAAGTCAACATCGGCAAATCCTCTATATTATCTGTCCGCCAATACAGTAATGTATGATTTAAGGACGCTATAAGCGTTGATATATTACCAGATTAACACCGCCCCGCACAAACGTTAATAGCGGAACGGATAGCGCCGGGTCAACAGGTTTTTTAAAAAATTGGCACTAATTTGCCCCGTTCTTAAATAGAATCAGCCCAGCCATGAAACTTTCAACCCCGAGCCATGAAGGTGCAAGCCAATCAACCGCCGGCGATCCGGCTAAGCCAGGCAACGCGCCAACTGAACTGCCCGAACAGATTTCCTGCATGGAAGTCTGGGGCGGAAACGAACCGACCCGCCACGCAGTATCCCTGGCTGGCTTGGACGGGTGGGTGTATTGCCTGCCCTACAACGAAGCCGAAGGGGGCGGGGATGTCTATTTCATCTCCAGTTGCGCCACCGGCCGCATCGCCCGCCTGTTGGTCGCCGACGTCAGTGGGCATGGCAGCGCTGTGGCCGAACTTGGCGGTCGACTCCGCAAACTCATGCGCCGATACGTCAACCACCTCCACCAAACCCGCTTTGTCCAGGCCATGAATGCCCAGTTCAGCCATCTCTCCAATGACGGTGTCTTTGCCACTGCTCTGGTAACGACTTTTTTTGGCCCGACGGGCGAGTTGTCCATCTGCAATGCCGGGCATCCCCCGCCGCTCCGCTATCGGGCCACTGAGAAAAAATGGGAATCACTTGAAGAAGTGCCTGAAGAACCCCGGTCCACGCAGGCCCGCAACCTTCCGCTGGGTATTCTCGATATCGTCGACTACGAGCAATTTTCCGTCACGCTCGAATCCGGCGACCTGGTTCTCTGCTACACCGACAGCCTTATCGAGGCCCGCGATTCCTCGGGTGAGCTGCTTCAACCCTCGGGACTGCTGAACATCCTCGCCTCGCTGGACATAAACCCCGCTGAAACGCTGGTCGATCGCCTGCTGGCGCGGATCGACAGCCGCGCCGCCGGCCGGCCCTGGGACGATGACGTGACCGCGATGCTCTTTCGTTGCACGGGTAAACCCCCGGCACTGTCGATGAAGACTCGGATCTGCGCCCCGTTTCGGGCACTTTTCCGGCTGGCGTTTCCCGACCTGTCCATACAAAACGTCGGCGGAGCCATGTTCACGGGATTAAATCGCGCGAAGAAACGATGAAAGCGTTTAACCAAACCCCAGTTGTTCCAGGTCTGCTTCTCCCATGCCGAAATGATGTCCCACTTCGTGCAGCACCGTCGTGCGCACCTGGTCAATCAGTTCGTCTTCGTTGTCGCAGGCATTTTCGATCGGCCCTTGAAAAATGGTGATGCAATCGGGCATTCGGCCCGAATCTTCCACACTTCGAGCAGTCCGCGGGCGACCTTGATACAGCCCCAGCAGGGTATGACCCGGCTGCACGCGGGCGGCGCGAAGCTGCTCGGCCGAGGGCTGCTGACGAATCTCCACCGGCACCTCTTCTAAAAAGCTAGCGAACGGTTCGGGCAGTTCAGCCAGCGCCTCCGTTACCAGTGTTTCGAATCGGCCTTTGCTCACACGGTACGCCATCGCTAGAATCCTGAAAAAGGTCAGTCCCATTGTAGATACTTCCTGTATCGAAACTGGAGTCGTGCAACGGATGCGATACGGATTATACCTGCTCAGCCTGCTGGTGCTCATCGGTGGCTGCGGACAACCCAGCCTTTTGATTACGCCCGTGCAAAACCCGCGCGGCTTGGAAGAACACACCCTTTCACAGGGGCGGGGTTATTTTGCGAAGAAAATTGCACTCATCGACATCGATGGCGTGCTTCTGGACATGAAGCTGCCGTCAATCTTTGGCGCCGAAGAAAGCAAGTTGAGCCTTCTGGACCAGCAGCTCCGCGCCGCAGGGTCGGACCACGATGTAAAGGCGGTGGTTCTGCGGATCAATTCGCCCGGTGGATCAGTGACGGCCTCGGACACCATGTATGAACTGGTCAAGCGATTTAAAAAGAATACGGGCAAGCCGGTCATCGCCGCCACGCAGGAAGTGGCCGCCAGCGGGGCTTACTACATCGCCTGCGCGTCGGACGTGATCGTCGCCCACCCCACCAGCGTGATTGGAAGCATCGGGGTGATATTTCAAACCTTTAACCTGCAAGGCACCATGCAGTTGCTCGGCGTGCGGCCCGAAGCAATCAAAAGCGGCCCGATGAAGGATATGGCCTCGCCGTTCCGCCCGCTTGACGACGACAGCCGGAAGGTGATGCAGGGAATGATCGACGAGTATTACGCACGGTTTGTTGGCGTTGTCACCGGCAACCGTCCGCTTAAAGGCGGACCGGATAAGGTCAAGCTGGCGACGGATGGACGCGTCTTTACCGGTGCGCAGGCGGTGGAAATTGGCCTGGCGGATCGAACGGGACTTCTGGATGATGCTATTGATCTTGCTCGGAAAATGGCTGACGCGCCCGGGGCAAAAGTGATCGCGTATCGAAAATCTTATGGTTTTTCGGGTTCGATTTACTCTCAAACGAATCAGCCCGTTCCGCAGGCCAGCGGAGTAAATATCGAGCTGCCGGCGGCCATGAAAACCCCGGCCGGCTTCTACTATTTGTGGCAACCATGATTCGTCTTATTTGTACCAACTGCCAGGCTGAACTTCAGATCGACGACGCCTTTGCCGGCGGCGTGTGCCGATGCCAGCACTGCGGGACGATCCAGACTGTCCCCGTGGCGGCCGATCTCACCGGCGCGACCGTTTCCCAATCCGACAAGACCAAGACGCTGTTTCAGCGCAAGACCAAATCCGATGGCGTTCAGGGGAGCGGGCTGGATCAACTCGCGGACATTGTTGCCAGCAGTGGCCTCAGTGGCAGCGGCCTTAGTTCGGGCCGGCTGCGCGCATCCCCGCCAGGCACCGCACCCGCCACGCCTAAGCCCAAGACCATTATCGGCATGCCCATGCCCGTGGCGGCCACTATCGGCGCGGTCGTCCTGGTGTTGATCGGCCTGGTGGTCTGGCTGGCCTTGCGGGGCGGAAATGGCCAGGCGTCGCCGGACCTCGGCAGCACTAACGGACCTAATGGAACGCCTGGCCAGACAGTCCAAGCGCCCAACCTGCTCGGCCTGCCCATCAACAGCGCTTCGGTCATCTATCTGCTCGATCGCGGGGGGGCAACTCGGCAATACTTCAGCGCGCTGAAAGAGGCGACCTATCAATCGATCGCTTCCCTCGGCCCGGAACGCAAATTTCAGGTTATTTTCTGGTCGCTGGACGGCACCGACGTGCTTTCTTATCCCACCAGTGCCATGGCGTATGCAACGCCGGAAAATCTTGATGCTTGTCGCAAAGCCCTCGACGAAGTGATGGCCAGCGGGGCCTCGGACGTGACGCCGGCGCTCAAGGCCGCTCTGTCGCGCGACCCGCAACTCATCGTGCTCGCCACCGGCAAGGGGTGGGACCTGGGCGAGGACTTTTCCAAAACGGTAATGGACCTGCGGGCCAAATCGGCAGTGAAAATCGACACGATTTCATTGGGCGAAAGCGTCGGCACGGCGGCGTATAAGGACCTAGCCCGACGGACCGGTGGCCGGTCGTTGGACGTTTCCGGCAGCACCCTCCGATCGGTCGCGAGATAGGCGACAACGATGGGATACAAAATAGAATGAAAATGTATTGACGGGCGGTTCGCATGGCCGATACCAATCAAGACCGGAATTATTAGACGTTGCAAGTCACTCTACGCAGGAAGCAAGAGAGTAAACGTGGCACGGAAAGCTACAAAAAAATCACGCCGTAAGTTGGTGGTATTCGTCAGTCTTCTCGGGGCGTTAAGCCTGACCAGCGGGCTGTTATTGGTGCTGGCCCCTGCCCCGCTGACCCCCGATGCCGCCGCCAGCCTGTTTGCCGTCGATGCCCCCCAGTCCATCGACGTGATCTTCGACACCCACACCCCGGCCACTCCCAGTCGCTGGCGTTACATCTATGTCCACCAAACCGGCACGCCGGCCGGCAACGCCCTGACCGTCGGTGAGGCCGGTGAAGGCATGGGCGATCATTTCCTCATCGGCAACGGTGACGGGTGCTTCGACGGGGAGATTCAGGTGGGCCAGCGCTGGGCACAACAAAAGTCGGCGATCGCGCCACGCGGGGTCACCCATCTGGAAGATTCGTGTGTGTCGATCGCGATCGTGGGGGATTTCGACCGCGGCCTTCCAACGGCCGCGCAATCCCGGCGGCTCAGCCAGTTGATCGTGGCCCTGCAATCGCGCTTGCGCATCCCAGGCAACCGCGTGGTGCTGATTGCCCAATCTCCGGGGCAAACCGGTGTCGGCAAACACTTCCCCACCCGCGAATTCCGTGAGCAGATTCTTCCCTGAAACGCACCTTTCAAATAACCTTCTGGAATGGCCGACGACCTTTCCAAAATGGCGATCCATACTATGACGCACAAGCCCTGGTCGCTCGGGCAGTGTGTTGATGCCTTCACGCGCGCCGGGATCGGAGGGATCAGCGTCTGGCGAAACGTGATCGAGCCTATCGGCCTGAAAGAAGCTGCCAAGATCGTTCGGCAGAGCGGGCTAAAGGTGCCGTCGCTGGTGCGCGGCGGATTTTTCCCCGCGATCGATGCCGCCGGGCGCACTGTGGCGGTGGACGAGAACCGCAGGTGCATCGACGAGGCGGCGGCGATTGGCGCCGAGATGGTGGTGCTGGTCTGCGGGGCTGTCGTGGGGATGACCCTTCCCGAAGCCCGCAAGCAAATCACCGAAGGCATCGGACGACTATTGCCCTATGCACAGGCCAACAAGGTTAAGCTGGCTATCGAACCACTCCATCCGATGTACGCTGCGGACCGGAGTGCCATCAACCGCATGAAAGAAGCCCGAGAGGTTTGCCAGGCTCTGCGCTCGCCGTGGCTGGGTATTGCCGCGGACGTGTACCACATCTGGTGGGATCCCGACCTTGAAGCCGAAATCGCCTTAGCCGGCAAACAGGGCACGCTCTTCGCCTTTCACGTCTGCGACTGGAAGGCCAACACCGCCGATCTGCTCAACGACCGCGGGCTGATGGGCGAAGGGTGCATCGACATCAAGACCATCCGCGAGTGGGTGGAGCGCGCCGGCTTCAAAGGTCTCAATGAGGTTGAGATATTTTCCACCAAACACTGGGCCAGAGACCAGCACGAATATCTGCAAGACATCATCGCCGCCTATCGCACGCGGGTATGATTTCCCCCTTTTTAACTGACGTAATTCTTTGGAGCGGATATGGAGATCGACGAAAAGCTGAAAGCATCGGACCTCAAGCCTGAACTGGCGCAGTTGTTTGAACTGTGTGCGTCAAAGGTAATGTCCCTGGATAAGACATGGGATCCGGCAAAGGGCACGCCGGTGTTCACGGTGGATGGCCAATACACCTCCCGGGGGTGGACCGAGTGGACGCAGGGCTTTCAATACGGCTTGGCGATTCTGGCGTTTGAAGTGGGGGGCGATAAAAAGTTGCTGTCCATCGGCCGCGAGCGAACCCTCAAGCAGATGGCGGCGCACGTCACACACATCGGTGTCCACGACCACGGATTCAATAATCTCTCCACCTACGGCAATCTTCGCCGGTTGATGCTGGAAGGCAAAATCAAGCACGACGAATGGGAGATGAACTTTTATGAACTGGCGATCAAGGCCAGCGGAGCGGTGCAAGCAGCTCGATGGAGCGGGACGCAACCGGACGCCTCGGCTATAACCGCGCACGCCCCGGCTTTGGGCTACATCTACTCGTTTAACGGCCCACACTCGCTATTCGTCGATACCATGCGCTCGACGCGCATTCTTGGTGTGGCCTGGCAACTGGGGCACAAGCTGATGCACGAAAACGACCGTTCCGCCGACTTGCTTAAGCGGTCGGTGCTGCACGGCCTGACGACCAATCGCCATGTCATCTTCCACGGGTCGAGCAATCACACGTATGACGTTCGCGGCCGAACGAGTCACGAAGCGATTTTCAATCCCAACGACGGAAGCTTCCGCTGCCGCTCCAGTCAGCAGGGGTATTCGCCGTTCAGCACTTGGACTCGCGGGCTGGCCTGGGCCATGCTCGGGTATGCCGAAGAGTTGGAATTCTTCAAGACCATTTCCGACAAAACCTTCGCGGCAAGCACGGGGCTGAAGAAGGCCGATGTGCTCGCGGCCTATCTCTCCGCTGCCCGGGACACCTGCGATCACTACCTGAACGACTGCGCCACGCAAGAAGGCATTGTCTATTGGGACGACGGTGCGCCGGGTCTGGCCAGAATGGGCGACTGGAAATCCGCTCCGGCCGATCCCTACAACGACTTTGAACCGGTCGATTCCAGCGCCAGCGCCATCGCCGCCCAGGGGCTGATCCGCCTGGGCAACTATCTGGGCAAAGCCGGCAGGAACTATCTGCAAGCCGGCTTGACGATTACCAAGCGGCTCTTGCAGGCGCCATATCTTTCCACTTCAAACAAGCATCAGGGCCTGCTGCTGCATTCGGTTTACCATCGCCCGAACAACTGGGACAACATCCCCAAGGGCCGGAAGGTGCCCTGCGATGAATCGAGCATGTGGGGCGACTATCATCTGATGGAACTGGGCGTGCTGGTGCAGCGCATGAGCGAAGAGAAATACCTCACATTCTTCTCATAAGGCGCTCCAGGGTTGACGCGCGTGTCTCACGCGCTGAACGCTGCACCTCAAGAGCAGGGTGCGGTGGTGCGCCTTCAGGTCCCTCCATTGGCCTCGTCAATTGCTTCCTTCAGGTTCAGCGTGCCTTCGTAGAGGCTTCGGCCGACGATCGCGCCCCACACGGGCAGGAGTTTGAGTTGGCGAATGTGGTCGAGATGGCCCACGCCTCCGCTGGCGATGACCGGCACATCACCGGCCTCAGCCAGGGCGCGAGTGTGGGTGAGATTCGGCCCTTGCATCATACCGTCCTTTGCCACATCTGTGTAAAGAATTGCACCGACGGGCCAGCCATTCACCTCGCGGGCTACGTCGGTTGCCCTGCGGGTGGACGTCGCCGTCCAGCCGCGCGTCGCCACCATCCCATCCCTGGCATCCAAGGCCAGAATCAAGCGCTTGTTGAATTTCGCGGCGTGGACAATCGATTGAAACCACGCCCAATCTTCCATCGCCTTGGTGCCGATGACCACGCGCGCGGCGCCGGCATCCAGCAGAGCTTCGATGTCGGTGGTGGATCGAACCCCCCCGCCGACTTCAACCTGCAAGCCCGAGGCCCCAATGATCCTGCCGATAAGCTCGGTCTGCATGGGCCGGCCTTCCTTAGCCCCGTCCAGATCGACCACATGCATCCACTGCGCGCCGGCCTGCTTAAACGACCGGGCGGTCGCGATCGGATCGACCGGATAGTTCATCTGCCGAGTGTAGTCGCCTTGCTTTAACCGAACCACCTGCCCGCTGCGCAGATCGATGCTGGGAATAATTGTTAATGACATGATTGGGATATTACAGTTTTTCTTTGAGCAATGGAGTAAACGAAGAAGATAAAGCAGCAGTCTGAAGAGAGAAAATCAGGGCACGATCTGCGTGGTGGGCGTAGCGATCCGATGTCCCACGACGACGGTGCGGTCGGGCACCGTGCGGAAATAGCGGTCCATCGACACACGACCGATTTCCTTCCAGGCGAAGTCAAATTTGGGGATGCGATTTTTGTGAGAGATGAAGCAGAAATAGTTGAGGTCTGTGCCGGGATCGGGGCCAAGAATGGGCGACCGGGGCTGAATGATGGGCAGGCCATAGTAATAGGCGAACAAAGTGGCGGTGTGGCCATTGAGGCTGACAAGCGGCTCATCGGCGGGAATTTTATGCCTGATGGCAGCGATCTCCGGGCCGGCAAAGACACTGCGGCGCAGGCGCGTGTCATTGAGCCAGCCGATGAAGAGAACGACCATGAAGGCCGCTGTCGTCAAAACCGTAATCGGCGCCGACGCGGGGCCGGACTTCTTAGCAAAATGCAAGGCCGCGGCCAGCGCGCCAAAGACGGCGGCATAACCCAGCGCCGCAGGCAGGCTTTCCGTGAAGGGAACGAGCGTGCGAACGCGCGGACCGATGAAGGCAACGACCAGCACCGCAACGGCAGTGCCGATCATCAGCACGATGACGATTCTTGTGAAAATCTGCCAGAGTCCGGCCAAAGCCGGGCCAGCCGAACGATCGGTCACGCGGTCGATCACAGCACCGATCAGCACGCACAGGCTGGGGTAAAGTGGCGCGATGTATCGAGGCGGGCCTTCGGGCGGAAACCAGCAGGAAGGAAACGCCACCACGAAGCTGACGACTGCAAAGACCACCTGCGTGCGCGCGGGCGAGCCGCCGACGGCCCGCCGAACATCGGCCCGCAAAAAGAAGATCAGCAGCAACGACCAGGGCAACATGCCAAAGAAGATGATGAAGGGATAGGAGATCAGGTGAGTGAAAAAGAGACCGATCTTCCATTTGGCCAGATCACCTGAGGTGTTGAAGATAACGTCGCCGAACCAGATATCAGGGACCAGATTCCATCCCACCGCATGGGCGTAAGGAATCACCCAGGCCAGCACGATGCCGACCGCAACGGCAATGCCAATGGCGTGTGCGCGCGAGAATAAGGCGCGCCATTGCCGATTGATCGCCAGATAGACGACGACCGCACCGACAAAATAAACCGGTGCCTGAATACCCTTGGTGAGCGTGCCCAGGGCCATCAGCCCATAGCCGATGGACCAGGTAAGCCCTGCGGGCCAGGCGCGCACCATTCCCCAATGCCATAGCAATAGCGCCCCGCCGATGAACAGTGTGATTATCGCCTCGGTCTCAGCCTGCCGTCCCATCTGAAACATCTCGGGTAATGTGGCAAACGCCAGCCCCGCCGATATCGCCCCCACACGAGACAAGCAGGTTCGGGAATAGGCGTAGATGAGCAGCGTGGTGAGGAGCGTGGCAACGAGCGAATGAAATCGCACGGCCCACCAGTCCCAGTTTCCCAATGCCTTGCAGGAGAGCGCGATCGCCCAGTTCTGCACTGGCGGGCGGATACGAAATGGCTCGCCCTGCTCACGCGGAACGATCCAGTCGCCGGTTTGCACCATCTCCTGAGCGATCTGCGCCCGCGTAGGCTCTTCGCCACGAAGCGGCAGCACCTGCGCCCGAGTGAAATAGGCCGCCAGCACCAACAGGATCAACAAGGCCGCTTCAGGCTCAAGCCACCAGCCCCTGCGTGCCTCGGACGGAATGATGGCCGGGTTACTCATGCTTAGGGCACTCTCAAAAAGGGCCAAATCTTTCGATCAACGAACATCCCCGAATTCGCGTAATACATCAAGCGCTTTGCTCTTTTACAAAGCTGGGCGGGCCGAAGCACTCTGCCCGACGGCCGGAACCAGTTGATCCAGCACCTTGGCGCTGCACAACACACCGGGAACCCCTGCCCCCGGATGCGTGCCGGCCCCCACGAGATAAAGCCCGTCGATGCCCGGCGCTTTGTTGTGAAACCTGAACCATGCCGACTGACTGAGCAGCGGCTGGATGCTGAAGCCCGTGCCGTGCAGCGTGTTGAGATTCTTCTGGAAATGCTCAGGCGTCACGAAAAAATCATCGACGATGCACTCTGTCAATCCCGGCAAGGCGGTCCGCTCCAGGTATTCGATCGTGGCCAGGCGCAGCTTCGGCCCCCATTCGGCCCAATCGATCTTCGCTTGCAAGTTGGGCACGGGAACCAGGCAATAAAAACTGTCACACCCCTTTGGGGCCATGCTCGGATCGGTCGCGGTCGGGCGATGCAGATAGATGCTGAGGTCTTTGGTCTCCAGTTCAAACCGATCAAACATGCGCTTCAGCAATTCCTTATACGATTCGCCCAGAACAATGGTGTGGTGAGCAACGCCGGGAAACTTTCGGCTGGTGCCGAAATAAAGGACGAACAAGCCCATCGAATATTTCAGTCGCGGAAGCCAGAAACGGGATTTCATCGTGCGATATTTCGGCGGAATCAGGTGCGTCCAGACCGCAGGGGCGTCGGCGTTGCAGACCAGCAGGTCGGCGGGGAGGGGCGCGCCGTGTTTCAAATTCACCATGAACTTCTCCCCACCACCAGCCGCACTCTTGGGCACAATCCCCGTGACCTCCGAACCGAGCCGGATCTCGATCCCTTGCTCGTGCATCAGCCGTTCCAGCCCTGCCACCAGCGCGCCCGTCCCGCCCATCACAAATTGTAATCCCCACTGCCGTTCCAGATAGAAAATGAGTGAATAAATGCTTGTGGTGGTAAACGGGTTGCCTCCCACCAGCAGCGGCTGAAAGCTGAATATCCGCCGAAGCTTCTCGTTCTTGAAATACTTGCTCGCCAGGCTCCAGACCGATCGATAGCTCTGCAGGCGGATCATCGCCGGCAGGCATTTGAGCATGCTGCTGAGGCGATGAAACGGCACGGCACCGAGCTGTGTGAAGCCCACGTCAAAAATCCTGCGGCTGTGTTCCAGAAACTTGTGAAATCCTTCGATGGCGTTGGGGTCGATCTTGCGAATTTCAGCTTCGCTCTGCTCGAGCGTCCCGCCATAGTTGAACTGACTGCCGTCGGCAAATTGAATGCGATACCAGGGATAGAGATCGACCAGTTTGACATAGTCTTCCCGATGCTTGCCAAAAAGCGCATACAACTCGTCGATCAGGAATGCCGCAGTGATTACCGTCGGCCCGGCATCGTGAACAAACGTGCCGAGCAACGTATCGCGACGGTATTGATACGCCCGCCCGCCAAGCTGGTCCTGCTTGTCGAGGATCGTCACCTCATATCCCTTGGCGCGCAGGCGCAGGGCTGCGGCCATTCCACCAAAACCAGCACCAATGACTAACGCTCGGGGCATGGAACACCTCTTAGCCGCTTAAAGGACCGACATCGCAAAGCCAGTGACAAGAAACTATCGACATTCACACCTTTCAAACTTCGGTCGCACCCCGCTGGATCGTCGGCCAGAGCGCCACCGAAGCATGTCGATGCCCTATCCGATCAAGGATGCTCACGCTGCGCACCTGACGAAAACCGGCCAGCACTTCCTTGCGAACCAAAACGTCCTCGAACAATTCCAGATCCTTCTGTAAGACCGCTTCAGATTCGTTAAAGACAACCAGTAATAGCCCCGCGTTGCAGATCGCCGGTTCGACCTCCATCTTGCGAAGATCGGCAACGATCGCCTCGCGCCACTGCGCGCCATACCCGCCATGGCGCACGCCGCCTTCTCGAAACTGATAGGCCACTTTCACTTCCAGCCACATCGCCGCCTTCGGATCGGTCTGATCGATCGGATCGAACAAACCCGGAGCGGATCGATCCAGCTTGAGCGGGCGGCCTTTAGGCGTCAGCACCAAATCACAACGGGCGCGATGCGACAGTTTTTTCCCCACGCTCGAAGGATAATGCACCTCCCGGGCCACCTCGTAGAACCGGGTCAGTCCCGACGACAAAATCGCGTGCAATTCCCGCTCGTCATGCGTGTCCAGCCCATGCACTGCCTGCTCAAGGCGCAGTTCGCCCTCCGCCGCTTGCATCACGGCGCCAAGTTGATCGGCGAGCGTAGCGGTATCCCAGAACATCGGCGCATTCAGGTCATCTGCACCCAGCGCATGGCCAGGTGGGCAAAGGCATACCCCACCGCGATTCCGCCCAGCACGTCGCTGGGCCAGTGGGCGTCCAACACATAGCGCAGGCCCGCGCACAGCAGCGCCAGCGTCCAGAACGTGATCGCGGCCGGTGGATAATAATTGGCCAGCACCACCGACATCGCCACCGCGCAGGCGCTGTGACTGGACGGAAAACTCTCGCGGAAATTCGCGTGCTTCAGCGTCGGCCCAAGAAACCGCCCGGCATTCTCCCGGTTCGGCCGAACCCTCCCCAGCAAACGCTTGATGATTGTCGCGGAAATCGTGGCCCCTGCCACCGCCACCGTCAACCCGATCACCTTCGGCCTGGTCTGAACCCTGTCGATTTGCCAGACCAGCACGCCGGCCACCGCTGCGCACACGAACTGCCCGTACTGCGCCAGCCACCGCGATTCGCGCTTGACGTCTCCCTTGAACGTCAGCGTCAGCGTGGTGCGCACGCCCGATCTCTCGATCACCATCAGCACGGCGCTGGCCATCACCAAACCTGTCAACAATAGAAAGTTCATCGATCCAGTGAGAATACGCTTTTGCCCGCCGATGGTAAAATACCCGCCCGGCCTCTACCTTATTTGCCTGATGAAGCCACGCGCGGCCACCAACTTGAAACTGGCGATCGTCCTGCTCGCTGCGGGAATCGTTTATTTAGTCGGCAACGGAACGGTGGGTCTTTGGGACCGCGACGAGCCGCGCTATGCCCAGACCTCTCGCCAGATGCTGCAGAACGGCGATTGGATCGTCCCGCATTATCTGGACAAGGTGCGCACCGCCAAACCGGTGCTGATCTACTGGCTGCAAGCCGGCGCGATGAGAATCTTTGGCGATACCGACTTTGCCGCCCGCTTGCCCTCCGTCGTCGCCATGCTGATTCTGCTGATGATCCTGTCGGTGGTGCTGTCGCGGACCATCGGCCCGGCGCGGGCCTTCTGGACCGTGCTGATTTTTTCCTCGTCGCTGCTCACCATCGCCTTGGCCAAAATTTGCCTCACCGATGCCGTCCTCCTGCTGTGGATCACCATCGCCCAGCTTTGCCTTTATGCGATTTTTCGAGGCAAGGGGTCGTGGCCGGTGGTGCTGACGATGTGGATCGCGGTCGGCCTCGGCGGGCTGACCAAGGGGCCGGTGATTCTCGGCGTCCAGGCGGCCACCGCTCTCGTCCTTGGCCTGCTGAATCATCTGGCGCGCCGGCGCGATCCCGACATCCGGCCGTGGGCCTGGCTGGCGGGCGTGCGGCCTCTGGTGGGCATTCTTGTCGTCGCGGCGATCGTGGGTCCCTGGCTGTATGAGATCAAGCGCCGCTCCCCCGAGTTTATTCAGACCACCGTTCAGCACGACGTTTTCTCCCGCATCCTTAAGCCATTGGAAGGCCATTCCGGCCCGCCGGGCTATCACCTTTTGACCGTTTGGGGAACTTATCTCCCCTGGAGTTTGCTGCTACCCATGACGCTTATCGTGGCCTGGAAAAACCTGCGCCTGCCCACCACGCGGTTTGCGCTGGCTGCGGTCATAGGCCCCTGGCTAATGATGGAGGCCGTGCAAACCAAGCTGCCCCACTACCTGCTGCCGATCTTTCCGCCGCTGGCTTTTTTGACCGCCGACGCCCTGGTCCGCTCGATCCGTCAACACGGTCGCGGGCTGACCAGCCGCGGGGCGCGTGTGGGCATCGCCTCCTGGTGCATCGTGATGCTTCTCATCGGACTATCCCCCTGGCTGTTCCTCATAGAGTTTCCCGCCACGCCCAAACTTCCCCTGCTGGCCACGACCGGCGTGATGTTCATGGCCGTCGGGATCATCTACCGCAACTTCCGCAAAGGGCGAATTGAGTCGGCAGCGCGAACGATGGCCTTTGGCACTTTCGCGGTCGTCGTCGTTGCCTACGGCTATTTTCTTCCGCGAGCCGATTTTCTGCGACTGTCTCCCGAAACCGGCGCCGACCTTCGCCGCCTTGCCCCGTCGCAAGTGGGCCAGGTGATGATGACCGACTACATGGAGCCGAGCCTGGCCTTCTATCAAGGGGGCACGATCCGCGAGGCCGGCGACCTCGGCTTCGGGCTGCGCTTCCTTAATCAACTGCCCGACTGGATGGTCATCACCACCGACGCATGGAACTCTGCCGGTGCCGAGATGCGCAGTCACTGGCGAATCGTCACCCACCACCGCGGGCTATATTATGCCGGAGGCCGGATCGCCGAAGTGCTGGTTGTGAACAAGCTGCCGCCACCCTGAGCGACCAACCCGCATCCACATTTTTCCCATCACCAATGCACAGCCCCGAAACCCGCTGACCCGAACTATTTTCCCGCCGCCAGGTTCCAATTCTTGCGCATGGCGTCGATGACCGGATCGGCCCCGCCAATGCGCTCCGCCTCGTCCAGATAGGCCGCCGCACGGTTTTCATTCCCGCTGTTGTAGGACAGGTACGCCAGCAGAAATCGCGAGTGTGATTGTTTCTGCTCGTTTTGCGATATTTCCTTCAGGTCGCTGGTCAGGAATCCAAACCGCTGATCGCCATAAAGCTGCCGAAGGTCGTACTGGGCCAGCAGCAACGACGGCTCGGCCCTGATGGCGGCCCGCAGGTCGGCTTCGGCCTTGCCGTAATAACTGGCCCCGAGTTCGGCGTGCGCCCGACCCAACAGAATCAGCGCATTGTTCGGCGCGATCTGCTCGGCGGTGTCGTAGGAATCGAGCGCGGCCGAAAATTTTCCTTCGCGGATGCGCGTTTCGGCATTGGCCAGTAAATCGTGCAGCGACTTGGCCTCAACGCCGTCAGCCAGGCTGCGGATTTTCATCGGTGCCGACTTTTCAGTCGGCTTGGCATCGTCGGTCCGCCCCGTGACCGGACCGGCGCCACGACCTGCGCCCGGACCCTCGGACAGCCCACCACCCGCTTCCGGCACCGGCTTGGCCGTGCCCGGAGGCGTCAGCGGCCCTCGGGCCGGCAGGGCTGCTTCTTCCTTGCCCTGCTTGTCGGCCTCGCGCCGCGCCTGCAATTCCGCAGAATAAAGCCGCGCGGCTTCGGCATCGTTCAGTTTGCCCTCGGCCTCGGATCGGCTCATCCGCTTCTTTAACTCGGCCAACTGCGCGCTTTGCTTCTCGGCAGGCACCAGGAACCGCTGGCGCGTGCCTGTGTCGTTTGTCGCCTGCAAACCCGGCCCGCCCACCGTCGCAT
Organism: Tepidisphaerales bacterium; assembly: GCA_038234815.1. GTDB lineage: Bacteria > Planctomycetota > Phycisphaerae > Tepidisphaerales > Tepidisphaeraceae > JBBQSU01. The sequence goes on from JBBQSU010000028.1 coordinate 27,540, forward strand.
CCAGTGCTTTGTCCTTAATTTCGCCACCGGCCAAATCAGAAGAATTCGCGGTGGACGTCCCACCATCGAGTTGGGATTTTCCGCCATCCATCGGCTGCACCCCCGCGGCGCGCAGCTCGTCCTGGGCCTTCTGCAATTCCACATCAGACAACAGCGGCTTTTGGCCGGCATCGGGCCGGAGATTGGTGTATCGGTTGATGAACCGCAGATCGGCCTGATCGGTCGCGTTGAGCTGCCGAATGCCGTAAAGCGGTGACGCACTGAGAATGGTGGACTGATTGTTGGACGGATCGACCGGCCCGGGCAGCATCATTTCGCCGGCCTGGGGAAGGTTGATGGTCGGGGCCGAAAGCGGCGCGCCCAACCGGCTGTCGTTGCTCTGTTGCTGGTCCACCGACGCAGGGTTGTATACCCCCGTCCCCAGCTGCTGCTGGCCCACCGGCCCCTGGGCAGTGCCCGACGATACGACGTTGTTGCCGTAGAACACCGGCGGCGGCGCGCCCGTGGACTGTCGGCGATAATCTCCCCCGCTACTCTGACGCAGGAAGCGATCCATCCGATCGGTCGAAAGCGTTCCGCGGAACGTATCGGGGTCAGTGTAGTTGATCGTTCCGCGGAAACCTTTGTTCCCCACGACGTTGCCGGTGACGATCTGATTGCCTGTAGCCAGACCGGACCGCTCGTCATTGGGAGAGTTATATCCCCCGCTGCCAAGTCGATTGTTGGCATCGAGGGCATGGCCGTCGGATTCAATGCGCTGCTGCGCCAGCACGGTCGAAGCCGTCGCCACCGCCGCACACAAAACCGCCGAGTGAATCCATTTGCATTTCATAAAATCTCCCGTCGCCAATTTCGATATAAGAACCGTCTCTCTATTATTGTAGAGACGCTTGCGGACTGAAATAGTTCCTCAATAGTTAAATCGGGGTAAACCGTCATTTTTGCACACTTTATGTCGATAGACGGACTCTTTGTTTTCCGAATCGGCGAAATCTGCCGTTCCCGAGGTAACGCGTGGCTGTGGCGACGCCGGCGCACTTCCGTCCCCGATGCACCGGCGGGAGAACTGTCGCGATTTCGCCGTATGTTCGGGGGGCTAAAGATTCTGCGGCCAAGGACAAAACCGATTAGGCGTCCAGCAGGGTCGGTGCTCGGCGCGTGTCGGCGTCCAGATATTGTGCCCCCCACAGCCACAGAACCCCGCCTATTGCGGTTGCAACGATGACGACGCCGAACGCGGTGTTCCAAGAATATCGCCCGGCCACCCAGCCCAACAGCGGGGGAGAAAGGGCATCGCCCAAGGCATGAATGACGAAAATATTCAAAGCAAAGGCCGACGCCCGGACCGCAGGGTGGGTGACATTGGCCAGAATCGTGTTAGACGGCCCGGTATTGAAAAAGAGGAAGAACTCGGCGCAAAAGACCGCGACCCAGGCCCAGGGGAACGGCAGCCAAAGCATGGCCAGGATGCACGGACAGGCCAGAAGGATGCCGACGCCGGAGACGAGAAAATAGGCCCCGCCAAAGCGTTTTCGGAGCGCGTCGCCCGCCATTCCCCCCAAGAGCGTCGCCGACAGGCCGGAAACGACCGTCAACCCCCCGAACACCAGATTGACATGCGCCAGCGAGCCAACCTTACGGTACTCGGCAATGTAATGGGGCATCCAATATGAAATCCCTCCTATGGCAAACGTCATCGCCGTCATGCCCAGACTGTCCAGCACAAACGATCGCGTTTTTAAGAGCGTGGCATAGTCGGAAAAACGGGCGTGACGGTGCGTGCGATTGCCGTCTGCCTGACCCCGCGGGGGGTCCTTTTTCAGAAGGCAGAGGATGCCGAGGATAATTCCCGGAGGCATGACGGCATAGAATGCCCATCGCCAGCCGAACCATCCCCCGATCAGCCCACCCAGCCCATAGCCGATGGCGCTGCCCACCGGGATCGCCATGTAAAACCAGGCCAGTACGCTTCCGCGACGCTCAATGGGAAAGAGGTCGGAGATAATCGTCGGAGCCGCAGGGCCATAGCCGGCCTCGCCCACACCAATAAGCATGCGCGTGAGCAGCAGCACCGCGAAAGTGCTGGCCAGGCCCGATCCCCCGCTGGCCAGACTCCAAAGGATGACACCCACGCCCACGAGCAACCACCGCGAGGTCCGATCGGCCAGCCAGCCGAATACGGGAGCGGCGATCATGTATGAAAAAGTGAAGGCCGTCGCCAGAGACCCCATCTTGGCCAGATTGGCGGCGCTGGAATCCCCGAGCAGTTCCTGCCGGATTTTCGGCTCGACGGCAGCCAGGATGTAACGATCGATGTAGTTGAACAGATTGATGAGCAGGAGAAGAATCAGCGCCGGCCTGGCGCCACTCAGAGGCCTGCTGGATGGGGAGGCGTTGTCCATCGACCCGGATCATAGCCGCCGACGGGCTGGAAAAGAAAAATCCCCGGCTCGTACTTCGAGCCGGGGACTTTAAATGCAGAACAGTTTCAGGGCGCGGCGGGCCATCCTAGCCGGCCGGTTCTCTCAATTAGCCTCGCAGGAGAGTCAACGCGCTTTGAGGAGCGGAGTTGGCCTGTGTCAGCACCGTGGTAGCGGCCTGTGACAGGATCTGCTGCCGAGTGAGCTTGGCGGTTTCTTCCGCGAAGTCGGTATCGCGCACCGCGCTTTCGGCCGCCGACGTATTTTCATACGCGACGCCGAGTGCGTTGATGGTCGAACCGATGGTGAACTTCTGGAACGCGCCCAGACGCCCACGCAGCGTGCT